>REDV01000137.1 GCA_007695365.1 Cryomorphaceae bacterium
ACTTCAACAAGAACCTCGCTACAGGAATGTACATGGTTCACATCGTTGTGGATGGCGAGCGCTTTGCTACCGAGCGACTGATTGTGATGTAATCTACAAACCTGACAGCGTCCGGAGAGGATCTGTCAGCGTTTGTTGAAACCAATAGAGAAGCCCCCGGCGAGCAATCGTTGGGGGTTTTTCATATCAATTTTCTCTTGATTTTGTTACGTTTGACACTTTAACCGAGAGTGAAACGCATTACCAAATATCACCCCTGGGGCACCCACGGCTATGACCCTGTTCCACCCCGACCCAAAAACAAAGATTAATTTGTGCAAGGGTTAGTTACCTTAGCACCACAATGCACCGCATACTTCGCCCAACAGTTGCTCTCCTCCTACGCGGTGGACTCCCGGCAGTTTTGTTAACTGCGCTGCTGATCAGACTTTTATTTGTGCTTGTAACAGATGATGCCCAGCGATGGTTCACCGATTCGAACCACTATTACCTGTTGGGCGTGAACTGGCTGAAGTACGGACAATTCACCATGTTTGTGGAGGCCGGTTTTCCCGAAAGCATACGCTTGCCAGGCTATCCGCTTTTTTTGGCCCTGTTTGGAGAAACGCTGGCCTACCCGGTGGTGATTTTGTTGCAATGCGTGGCGTCTGCGGCAACGATTGCGGTACTCTTTCACCTGGGCGTGCGAACAGGAATCGCCCGTCAGTGGGCTTTGGCAGCCTCGTGGTTTATGGCATGGATGCCCTTGGATATCATGTTGGCAGGAACCTACCTGAGCGAGACCCTTTTCAACCTGACTTTTTACGGCGGGCTGCTCTGTATCCTTTCTCTGCGAAAAGGCTGGACCATTACAGGAGGTGTTCTTTTTGGCGTGGCTGCTCTTACCCGCGGACAGGGCTTGTGGCTGGTGATACCTGCGATGATGATGGCCTACCATACAGTAGGACGAAAATCATGGCTGGCCGCAGCACCCTTTGTTTTACTGGTATTTCTGTGGATGATTCGCAATGAGCAGATGTTTAACCGCTGGTTTGTAACAGATGCCGCAACCGTGGTGGCTCTGCACTACAGCGTTCCGGCCACGCTGGCCAAAGCTGAGGGAAATGAAGCGGAGAAGCACTTCCAAACCTATCGGGGCTGGAGCGAGGGTACTGACTGGTCGAACCCTCAGGAGGTAAACCAATACATGGCCAAAGCACGTAGCGAGATTCGCCGGGTAATCGGCCAACATCCGGTTTCTTTTGCGCAGGTTTGGGCAAAAAACGCAGCCGGTATATTGCTCGCTCCCGGAAGGGGTATGACCACACATTACTTTTCGCTAACCGCCATTCAATGGGTGGTTTTGGGCATATCCGCCGCCATGGCCATGCTACTTCTTGCAGGAACATTCGGAGCCTTTGCAACATCCCTTTTTCAACCCAAAATGACAACGCTCATGTGGTTGATGATGGTTGCTATCGTTATTGGCAGTGCTTCTTTTTCTACCATTGACGCGCGTTTCAGAAGTCCGGCCGTGGTGGCTATGCTGCTGGCATCGGCCTGGTTTTTCCAAAAAGCGGCAAGCAGGTGGAGTGTAAAACAGAGACCGCTCTGAGAAGCAAAGCCGTTTGTGGTTTGTTGAGTTCCGTTATCTTCGCAGCTTAACCCAACCGAACAGCGCATGGTTCTGAACTACATTGAATGGAATGTTACCCCCTGGATTTTTGAAATCGGGGATTTTCAACTGCGTTGGTACGGGCTGCTGTTTGCTGCCGGGTTTATGATTGGTTTCTACCTGCTGAAGCGCATTTTTGAGCACGAAAATGTGCCCCTCGACTGGCTGGATAAAGTATTGTGGTACGTTGTAATCGGAACTGTGGTAGGCGCTCGTCTGGGCCATGTATTCTTTTACGACTGGGATTATTACTCGCAAAACCTGGGAGAAATCGTGAAGGTATGGAGGGGCGGACTTGCCAGCCATGGTGCCGCAGTGGGAATCATCCTTGCGCTCTATGTTTATTCGAGAAAAGTGAGCGGAAAATCCATCCTTTGGATTCTGGACCGCGTAGTCATTACCGTTGCTTTTGCCGGTGTGCTCATTCGTTTGGGCAACCTGATGAATCATGAAATTGTGGGCGATGTAACGAACGTACCCTGGGCCTTTATCTTTACCCGTGCTGACCTGTATTTGCCCGATGGAACACCTGATTTACGTCCGCGCCATCCGAGCCAGATTTATGAAGCGCTGAGCTACTTGTTTTCCTTCGGACTGCTTTACTGGATGTACTGGAAAGCCCGCGGAGGCCAGTATCTGGGCCGGATTTTCGGGAGCTTTCTGGTGTTGATTTTCGGATTCAGGTTTATCATTGAGTTTGTGAAAGAAAGCCAGGGAGGATTTGAAAGCGCTTTGGGCGATGCGCTCACCACCGGGCAATGGCTCAGTATTCCGTTTGTGCTGGCGGGCGCTTATTTTATTGTGCAATCGGGCAAGAAGCCGCTTCCGCAAGATTCCAGCATTTCGTAAAGCAATTTTAGCTTCGCAGATTCATTTCCGGCCTATCTCGCAATGACCATCAGCGGATACCGGTGTGTTTGGCCAGTACCGGATATTTCCAGAATGTAGGTCCCTGCGGCTAAATCGGAAATTTGCAAAGAGGCTTCCGGTAAGGCAAATGAACCCAACTTCACTTGTCTGCCCGAAGCATCGAACAAGCTGAATCCATACTCTCCCGAAAACGGACCTCTGATGTGAACGACATCACGGGTGGGATTGGGGAAAATGCGCCACAAATGGCCATTGGTGTCATTCACTGAAGCCGGGCCTTCCACAGCGAAAGATTTTTCTTTTTGACACGCATGGTTATCGCTCACTGAAACCGAATAATCTCCTGCGCCGGCACCCCACAAAATAAACCCGCTGCTGCCGGTGCTCCAGTTCACGGAATAAGGTGGGGTTCCTCCCCAAACCGATATTCCGACATCGGTGAGCGCTGCGTCGTTTGCGTTTGGCATCATAAAAAGGTAAAAATCAATGGAATCTGGTTGACTGATTGAGAAGTCATGCCACACTTCACAACCTTTGCTGTCTGTCAACAGAACTGAATACTCTCCATCCGGCAGAGAATCCGGATTAGAACCCATCCATTCAAACTCATAAGGTGGAACGCCGCCAGCCACCGACAATTGAGCTTTACCGTCTGAACCACCGAAGCACTTTACGTTGCTCACCTGAAGTATGGTCTGTAATGGTGGTGGTTCAAACACGTGAACAGCACCATCAAAAAAGCAACCGAAAATATCGAGCCCTTGATAGCTATATGTTCCTCCCGGCAAATCACTGACTTCGGTACCTGCGGCCCCATTCGACCAATTCACCTCTTGTGGTGAACCGGTACTGAGCTCAAGGATAACTAATCCATCAAGTTCTCCGTTGCACGACACGTCTGTTTTCAGTACTTCAACTACGGTGATGGGTGCCACAAAAACGTGAATCGTGTCGGATACAGCCGAAAAACCGTATTCATTGAACACCTCTACCCAATATGTACCGCTTTCAAAAACGGTAATGTCAGATTCGGTACTGCCATCACTCCAAAAATATCCATGGTGGTTACCGGCTGATAAGATTACTGAATCTCCCGGGCATAGTATCTCACTGTGAGATGCCTGGATCTGAGCTTCGATGGGAAGGGTTGCTCCTTCTATCAAATGCAGATGCTGGTTGGCATCCAGATCATAATACGTCTCTACCAAGCCCCTGCTCCAATAAATTTCGAGTGAATCAACCATTTCAGACTGCCCAAGACCAAAAATTCTTCGCATGCTGTTTTGCCGAAGAAAATCATCGCCACTTTGAACATATCTCCGCATAACGTGCTCACCATTGTAGCAGACTATCAGACTTCCCACCGCATCTCTATTGGAAAAAGTACCTTGCAACTGAACAGACAAATAGTTGTTCTCTTTGGGGGTATTTTGCATCAACCGGCTGTTGAATGGTGGGCGTGGTTGAAGAAAAAAGTCAGGATAACCGTCGTTATTGAAATCGCCCATAGCGCACGCATACCCTTCTGACAGCATGGTCCTGACTCCGTATTCCAGACTTAAATCGGTAAAAGAACCATTTCCATGATTTTGAAAAAAGAGTCCTCCCTGAGGCGCAGCCATGGTGGAGGTTTGTTGAACAATAAGATCTTCGGTCCCCACATTGTCAACATCCATCCAAATGGTACTCCAACCCGAAAAATTCATGTACAAGCCGGATTGAGCCCCGAGTGACTGAAACCACTGACCTTGCTGATTTTCGAAGAGATGAATATCCTCTGTATCAGTTATCACCATATCAAAAAAACCATTGTGATTGTAGTCCGCAATGGCACCAGACATGGCGTCGAGGTAAACGCCCATTCCTGTTTCCTCTGAAACGTCGGTAAAAGTGCCGTCACCATTATTCATGAACAGCCGATTCGGATAGTTGTATTTGTCAACAATCAGAAAAAGGTCTTCCCATCCATCGTTGTTGTAATCGAAAAAAACAGGTTGAAAAACAGGAGCCTGCACATACCCCACTCCCGAGGAGAGGGTCACATCCTGGAAGGTGCCATCACAATTTCCTTTATAGACCATGGTAATTTTGGTGAGATTCGGAAAGTCTTCGTCTGTATGAAACTTTGCGATGACCAAATCCAAGCAACCATCCTTGTCAAAATCGGCAAATGTTGCACCGGTGTGGCCGCCATATTGCTCATACAAACCCGAGTTGGCGGTGACATTAGTGAATGTCATGTCTCCGTTATTCATCCAAATTTCAATGGGGTGAAAAAAACGGGTAATGAGCAAGTCAGCATGACCATCGTTGTTTACATCACCCCATAAAACCATCGAGGCAAAGCCTGTTGAAGATGGAGTAATTCCAAGGTCGATGGGTTCAAAACCTCCCCCTACATTCTTGTAAAAATGCACTTCCGGACCACCGGTCGCAACTGTGAGATCATCCCAGCCGTCGCCGTCGAAATCGTATGCACTCACGCCATCTAAGCCTTGAGAGACGTTGATCTGGTAAGCTACACCGGCAGAGTCGGAAACATCCACGAGTTGACCGTGACTCCCTGTCGGAAAACCCCACAAACAAGCACACAAAAGCAATAAGGTTGACGTTTTCATCATCCGCTTAAGTATTGCTTGCAGGCTTTAAGAAATGACACCTCGAACAACGGTGCTACACGTGGTAAACGGCTTTAAAAAAAACCGTTGCCTCTTATATTCAGTTTTTTCCTTTTTTCCTCAATTCAACAGTACTCAAATATGCATTGGCCCAGGCTGAAACACGTCAGTATCCATTCACCACCAGTTGAATGGAATGCCATTGGCCATGATTGGCGATTTGCAAAAAATAAACTCCGGCAGGTAAATCACGAACGGAAACAGTAGCCCGGGGAAATGCAAGCGTCCCCTCGCGGATGAATTTTCCGGCGACACCCAAGATGCGATAAGCATGGTTTCCTGTGAGTGGTGCCGAAACGTTTACCAAATCACGGGCCGGGTTAGGGAAAATCTGCCATGATGAACCCAACGTGTTATGGGTAGAGCTGGGACCGGGAATAGTGAAATTCTGTTCTTTCTGGCAGTTATTCATGTCACTCACCAATACCGAATAATCTGAAGGGCCCACCCCCCACAAAATAAACCCACTTTGGCCCGAGCTCCAGTTAACAGCGTAAGGCGGGGTACCTCCCCAAATGGAAACGCCTACATCTGTGAGTGCAGCATCCTCGGCGTTAGGCATCATAAAGAGGTAAAAATCGATGGAATCGGGTTGGGTAATTTCAAACTCCGCACTCCACTCACACAGGTTGTTATCCTGCACCAAAACAGTATAAACACCAATGGAGAGAGAATCCGGATTTTCACCTTGCCAATCAATATTGTAAGGCGGTGTGCCTCCGGTAATATTGACCACAGCCGTACCGTTTGCTTCACCAAAACACAACACATTATTGAAGCTGTGCTGGGCAATAAGCGGTGGGGGCTCTGCAACAGCCACCGCACCCGAAACGTGACAACCATTGGTGTCCAGCGCACTAAATGTGTACACGCCCCCACTCAGCTCGCTAAGAAAATCATCGGTGTGACCATTATTCCAGAGCACATCTTGCACCGGGCCAGTATTCACATCGAGCAGCACGCTTCCATTGGCAAACCCGGAACAGGTTACGTGGTTCACAAGCAAATTCACTACAGGGGCAGGATATACCTCCACTTCCACCGGAAAGGAAGTGATTTCGGCACCAAATGTATTGGTCACCACAACCGAATAGATGCCGCTTTCGTGTACGACAATCTGTTGGGTGGTATCACCTGTATTCCACAAAAAAGTCTCGTATAAACCGGCATCCAGCATCACAGAATCGCCATGGCAAAACTGTGTAGCCCCCATCACCGCAGGCGTAAAAGGAAGACTCATACTGGCACCCTCAATCAGGTGGAGGTGTTGATTGACATTAAGGTTGTAATACTTTTCAACCGTACCCGAGTTCCATTCTAATATCAGAGAATCTACCTGTGCAATCTGACCAAGACCAAAGATCTTCTTAGATGAGTTCTGTCCAAACAGATTTTCGCTGCTCAGGGTAAAACGCACATATTCCTTACCGCCGGCGTAGCACTTCATCCAGGTGCCGATGGCATCGCGGTTCGCAAGCACACCTTGCAGCGAAACGGACAGATAGTGATTACTACCTCCGTTGTTAAGGTAGAGTCTGTTCGGGTTGGGGTACCTGCTTGAAACGGCAAAATCGTAGTATCCGTCATTGTTAAGGTCACCCATGGCAGCCACAAAACTCTGTGTAGGGAACTGTGCAATGCCCATTGAGCTGCTCACATCAACAAAGGGTTGTCCGATTCCCTGGTTTCTGAAAAACTCATTTTTGTAAGTATTGGGCCAAACGTTCTGCACGGTGATAAAAAGGTCTTCCCACGAATCATTATCGTAGTCGAGCCACAAGCTTCCCCAGCAGCTTTTAAACGACTGCACGTTGTATTGCGCAGATACATCCGTAAAAGTCAGATCGCCGTTGTTTCTGAAGAGCATGTTATAGGGAACAGGATTATTGGCAACGAACACATCCAGGTCTCCGTCGTGGTCAAAATCTCCTACAGTTCCCGACATCGCGTCTATGGTCAGGTCCATGCCGGATGACTGTGATATATCGGTAAATGTCCCGTCGCCATTGTTCAGAAACAGGTAATTTGGAAAAACCGTGCGATCCACAATCATCAGCAGATCTTCCCAACCGTCGTTATTAATATCGAGAAAAACAGGCTGAAACATCAGGTAAGGTGGCATTTCCAGGCCGGTTTCCTGCGTAACGTCCATAAAAGTTCCGTCGCCATTGTTGCGGTACATACGGCAGGTATTTTCCGGTATAGCAGGCTCATTCAGCGGGTGTGTGGTAACAAAGAGGTCGAGATGTCCATCGTGGTCGTAATCTACGAAGGCAGCGGCCATATGCTTGATGTTGAGTTGCACAATTCCCGCACTGGAGGCCACATTGGTAAAGTTGAAGTTACCATCGTTTTGCCAGAGTTCAACCGGGCCCGGAAACCGGGTAATGAGTAGGTCCGCATCACCGTCGTTATCGTAATCGGCCCAAACTACTGAAACAATATAACCACTCCCAAAACTGGGGATAGTGAAAGGTGCTGTATCCAGGTTTCCCTGGTTATTGATGTAAATGGCCGGCGGGGTGTGGCCCGTACTGATGGTAAGGTCATCCCAGCCATCACCATTGATGTCGTAAAAGCTAATGCCCGTTCCCAGTACATCACCCATCGTGTTGATGGGATAGTTGAGGCCGGTCTGAGCCGAAATATCGCTAAACTGCTCCTGGGTGAACGAGACACCTGGAAAGAGCAACACCCACAATAATGCCCAGGCGAGGGCTGTTGTTTTCATAGTTGGTCGTACACATGTTGGCTTGCAGGTAAGGAAAAACAATGCAATTGCTTATCCTTGTTTTGAGAACGTTAAGAAGGTGAAAGGTTGCCTGCTATCTCGTAATCACGACACGAAAGACATCCATCTCTAGATTACGGGAAATCCGAATCGTGTACATGCCCGGCGAAAGCTTGCTTACATCAATCGGCTCGTTACAGGAAATACCACTGGAGTGCAATACGATGCGCCCCGTGGCATCATGCACTACCCAATCAATCATATGATTTTTACAGCCTTGTATCCACACCCATTGCCTTGTTGGGTTTGGGTATAAACTCAACGTTGGCATGTGCCCGGGTTGAATATGGGTGGTGGCATCAATTTCAAACTCCAAAAAGACTTCGCATTGGTTGCTATCCGTCACCCACACGTGGTATATTCCAGGAGGCAAAGCATCCAGAGAAGACGAATCAATGACCCCATTGCTCCACTCAACCGAGTAGGGGGGAACTCCGCCTGAAACATCTAGTTCTGCAGAGCCGGACGCTTCATCCTCTGCGGAGGGTGAGGTACTCACATCTGCTATCAGTGGATCAGGCTGATCAATGGTAAAGTTCAGCACCCATTCGCAATTATTCTGGTCTGTTACTGAAACCTCAAAATTCCCAGCCGGTAATTGCGTTGGATTAAAGTCTCCCCAATCTATGCTGTAAGGAGGCGTTGCTCCGGTCACGGAAAGTGCTGCGCCCCCGGTACTTTCGCCAAAGCACAACACATCAGTTGTTTTGATGGAGTGTTGAAACGGAGGGGGTTCCGGCACATAGACGTTGCCTTCAATAGGACAGCCGGCACTGTCGAGCCCTATAAAGGAATACACTCCTTCGTTTAAGCCATCCAGTAGAGTGCCCATAGCTCCGTGATTCCAAATGACCTGTTGGGGTGTTCCGGTTGAAGCTAGCAATTGGATTATGCCATTCGATTCACCGGGACAAACCACTCCTGAAACATTGAGAGTTACCTCTGTTTCGGGTAGCACTACTACTTCAACTGTATCTGATAAAGCGTGTAAACCAAATTCATTCCACGTAGTAAGGTGGTAAAGGCCGCTTTGGCTTACAGTGATATGTTGGGTGGTATCACCGGTGTTCCAGAGGTAGCTGAAATGATTCCCGCTAGAAAACAAAACCAGGCTATCCCCGCTGCATAAAATTTCATTCGGTTGATGATGCCCCAGTAAAGACACGGTATGCGTTTCGCCTTCCTGAAAATAATAATGCTGATTCGCTTCGAGGTTGTAGTACTTGTCTGTGTGGCCACTCAGATACTCAACGTGCACGGAGTCTACTGCAGAAGCACTGCCCAATCCGAAAATATGATGCTGGGAGTTTTGCGAGATATAGTTTTCTCCGCACATGGTATATTGAGTATACTGCTGACCATTTGAGAAAACCCTTATCCATGACCCTATGGCCATCCTGTTGCTAATGGTACCCTTAATGGTAATCTTAACAAAGTTGTTCTCGTTTCCACTGTTCAGCCATACATTACTTTGATAGGGGGCTATGGAGTGCGTAACGAGGTCATAAAAACCATCATTGTTCAGGTCACCCCGGGCCACGGAATAGTTGCGCTGCACAAGCATATTACCGAATACCGTGCTGTCTGGCTCAAAGGTATGATCCGGAAGTTGTTTCACGAAGATGTCTTTATATACCGGAGCGTTTTGTACAATGGGTGAGGTAGCAATGTACAAATCCTGAAGGCCGTCGTTATCGTAATCCATCCACAACCCACCCCATGAAAACTCATGAAATGCAACTCCTACATCTCCCGAAACATCTGAAAACGCACCGTTACCACTGTTTCTCAACAAGGTGGTTGTGACATCCAGTGATGGGTTATACGTTGAATTGGTCATAAAAACATCGAGAAATCCATCATTGTCATAGTCTCCCACCGTGGCAGTCATGGGATGCCCTTGGGCGAAAGAGGAATTAGATTCGGCTGTTGCATCGGAAAACATAGCGTTTCCCATGTTTTTGTGCATGATGTTATCAAACAATGTACGGTCATTAATCTCATATATGTCGGGCCAACCATCCATATCGTAGTCAAAGATTACCGAGAGGAAAGTTGGACGCACAGTATTGTTGAGTCCGGATTCGAGAGTCACATCTGTAAAAACGCCCTCACTGCTACCTAAGAAGAGCAAGTTATATTTTTGGTGATAGGGATGGTGCGGCAGTCCAGAGTAACGGGATATATAAATATCGAGAAACCCATCCCGATTTACATCCGCTACAGTAACCCCGTAGTTGAATGCCGGCAAATTAGAAAGGCCTGCCATATCTGTTACATCCGTAAAATCAAAATTTCCGTTGTTCCTGAGCAAGTAAAATTTGCCCTCAAAAAATGACAGAAAAAGATCAAAGTGCCCGTCGTTATCGTAATCAACCCATAAAGCATTTTTCAACATTCCCGAATCCGGCAGGGGAAGTGCATGCCTTGTAAAAACACCTTCATGATTGAAATATATCAACAGTGAGTCATAATCCCTGGCATAGGTAATGTCATCCCAGCCGTCCTGGTTGATATCAAAAAAAGACACTCCTGCTCCCCAATTATTGGCACTGTTGTACTGCGGATTGATACCAAGCTGATTGGCAATATCTGCAAACTGTTGCCCCACGGAAATATTGGCACAGGCCAATATGATGAACAAGATTCTGAATGGGTACCTAATCATGATTCCGGTGTTACGAGCTGATTGCAAAAATGTTTCGAATGACCAGAGCTAAGAATTGGCATGCTTTTAACGACTAATTAGCACCTTGCGCACAACAGAGCTTGCTCCGGACAAAATGTGGACGAAGTACAAACCATCCGGCAATTCCGACACATTGAGAGATTGGCCATGGGTTAATAAAGTTGCGTGACGTACCGCCCGACCCGATTGGTCAAACATTCGAATGGTGGCCGTGCCTGTAAAACAGTTCTTCAGGAATACTGTGTTATTTGCAGGGTTCGGAAAAATCAAGCATTCTTCACTATCCGGGCTTCCAATACCGGTTGAACCATCAACACTGAAATAAGCCGTGTCGGTACAGTTGTTAAAATCCTGCACCGCGACATAATAACTTCCCGGAATAAGACTATCTACCAACAACGAATTAACTGCACCGGTGCTCCAAACCAAAGAATAGGGGGGTACGCCACCAGATATACTAGCCTGTGCGCTCCAGTAGTTTGATGTACCCGGGATTTGATCTACAGAGATATCCAGCAGAAGCGGATCAGGCTCATTAATAATGTACGGGAAACTTAATTCACAGCCATTTGCATCTGTTATGGTTGCAACATAATTACCGGCAGGAATATTTTGGTTATCCACTACGTTCCAATCAACAACATAAGGAGCCACTCCACCCGTAATCTGAAAATAGGCGCTTCCTGTTGAATCCCCGTGGCAGCTAACATCTGAAACCACCGCATCTGCAAGAAGTGGAGAAGGTTCGCCAACTGTAGCATTTCCACTCACCGGGCAGCCAGACAGGTCAAAGCCACTAAAGGAGTAGATTCCACTGGTTAAACCAGAAATAACTGGTTCCGACTGACCCGACAACCATTCAATATCAACAATATCACCTTGACCCAGAAGAACTTCGATTTCGCCATCCCCACCTCCGGCACAACTTACATGGGTAACGTTGACACTAACCTCATCAGCTGTTAAAACTGACACCTGAATCACGTCTGAGGATGCTGAAACGCCGTACTCATTCCATACCTGCACAGCATAACTACCCGGGGCCGTTACAACCAAAAACTCAGCTGTGTCTCCCGTGTTCCAGAGGTAAGCCTGGTGACTTCCCGCCCAAAGAATCAAGGAATCGCCCTCACAAAATGTGGAAGGCCCGGAAGTATCAATAACTGCTTTGTAGGTATCGCCCTCTGTGAAATAATAGTGCTCATTTGCAACAAGGTCATAGTAGGTATCTTTATGACCGCTCAGATAATGTACCACCACAGAATCAACCTGGTTTATGTCTGCAAGTCCGAAGATATGATGCTGGGAATTCTGAGATAAATAGTTCTCACCACAAAGGGTATAATGCGTAAAGGTTTGCTCTCCGGCGTGCACATAGACCCATGAACCAATTGCCATCCGGTTGGACACCTGTCCTTGCAGGGTAACCTTGAGGAAATTGTTCTCATTTCCGCTATTCTGCCAAAGAAGAAAGTTTGCATCCTCAATATTTTGAACCACAAGGTCGGCAAATCCATTGTTGTCGATATCGCCTTTGGCAACTGCGAAACTTGAGAATACATGATCACCCAAAAATACGCTCGTTGAATCAGAAAAGTAAAGCCCTTCTTCACTAAAGTAGAAGTGATTAGGAAGCAACGGAAAAAAATTGCTGCTTCTACCTGTGCAAACGTACAGGTCCTGATAGGTGTCGTTGTTATAGTCTATCCAGGTTGCGCCCCAGGATAACTGGTCGAAATCCACTCCGTATGCATTGGCTGCTTCGGTGAATGTTCCGTCAGCATTGTTTTTCAAGAGCATTGAAAGTTTTTGATTGGGTGGGGTTCCCGTTCCGGTGTTGGTCATGAAAATATCCAGCCAGCCATTGTGATTGAAATCGGCCACGGAAATGGTCATCGGATCATTTCCTGCAAACAAGGCACCTGCCTGTTGGGCCACATTTGTAAAAGTACCGTCTCCGTTGTTTCTGTAGAGCGAATTATTCCAGGCACCTCTATCATTGATTACGTAAAGGTCCTGCCATCCATCCTTGTCGTAATCAATCCAGGCAGCCTGAAATGAAGGCTGATTTCCATCAGATACACCTGCCTGAAATGTCACATCCGTAAAAGTTCCGTCTCCGTTGTTCCGAAACAGAAGATTCACAATCTGGGTAGTTGGCGGATCCATGCTTCCACCATACCTGCATACGTACAAATCCAGAAACCCGTCGTTGTTGTAATCACCAAAGGAAATACCGTAGTTGGATGCAGCAACATTCTCTAAACCCGCACTGGTTGTTATGTCCACGAATTCAAAGTTGCCGATGTTTTCATACAGCCGGAAGTTATTGAATCGCGTACTCAGCGCGATATCATAGTCGCCATCGTTATCGAAGTCAACCCACAGGAACTGCTTATTCCTGCCATTTACATGTATAGGAGCCTCAATCTTTTCGAACTGCCCTGCATTGTTAAGAAAGAAAGAAATACTATCGAATTCCTGCGTGAGCACCATGTCATCCCAGCCATCGTTATTAAAATCGAAAAAGCAAACCCCGCTTCCCCATTTGTCGGTGCTTTGAAGACTGTGATACAATCCTTGCTGGTCAGCGATATTGACAAAGCTTTGAGCCCGGAGGTTGATGTTCGGCACCATTACCAGCAAAATCAGCGAGAAGCCGCACGCAACGCGCAATGCGGGCTCAAAGCGCCTCAAAGCCATGCAAACGCACCTAAAATGAGCCCATGTTTTTAACATAGGCATGCCACGCAGAAGCAGGTCAATGAACTTAGACATCCAATATTCAGTAAATTAACAGGAAAAGCAGTAGTCGTTTTCGCAGTGGTGCTGTTTGTTTCCGGAAGGTCAAAGATACGGCAATAAGGATTAAATTACTTTAGACCAACACACAAAAAACTCCGAAGCAAGGCCAGGAACCATAGACGAAGGCACTTTTAACCAACTCCAGACAATTTTGATAAGGTGGCACTTTAAATGAAACTGGAAAATTTGGACACTGCAATCTTATGTCTATCCTTGCATCAGGCCCGTATAGAGCCAAAACTCTGTTTTGGGTCCAATAAGAAAATAGCCCTATGTTGTTAGTAAGACTCTCAAAAAAAAAAAA
>REDV01000138.1 GCA_007695365.1 Cryomorphaceae bacterium
GTGCAGCCCAGTTGGTAGAGCTGCCCGCGAAGTTCGTCGGATGAGCCCTCAAAGAAAAAGCGTATGTGCCTTTCGCGCTCGCCGGCTTCGGCTACAATTTCTGCTTTAAGTTCATTGTTGCCAAAAACCAGACGATGCCCCAGGCGGAGTTTCTTCAGTGGGTCGAGGAGCACGTTCCAGGTGTGCGGTTCACCTGCCACTTCTTCTATCAGCAACAGTTCGATAAGTGCGCCGTCCATGCGGTTTTTGCGCACCTCCATCCTGGCCGGAACCACTTGTGTGTTGTTCAGCACGAGGCAATCTCCCGCTCCAAAATACGACTGGATATCCGGAAAGCTGCGGTGCTCAATACGCCCGCTCTCGCGATGAATCACCATCAGCCTCGAGCCATCGCGGGTAGGTGCGGGGTGCTCCGCCAGCAATTCGGGCGGAAGGTGAAAGTTAAAATCAGAAAGCCTTGTTCGTTGCACCAATTTCTCAGTAAACCAGGTTGTTCATAAGGTAATGCTGAACATAGTCGTGCACACCATCTTCGAGCGAAGTGAAAGGTGTACTGTAACCGGCCGAGCGCAGTTTGCCCATATCGGCCTCGGTAAAGTATTGGTACTTGTCGCGAATGTCTGCCGGGGTGTCCATAAAGTCAATATCCGGCTCCAGTTCCATGGCTTTGAAGGTGGCTTGGGTCAAATCCAAAAAAGTGCGCGCTTGTCCGGTGCCGAGGTTGTACAATCCGGACTCGGGGCGGTTTTCCATCAGGAATTTACAAATCCGCACCACGTCCATCACGTACACAAAATCGCGCAGTTGTTCACCGTCGCGGTATTCGGGATTGTGCGAGCGGAAGAGTTTCACCTTGCCGTGCTCCTTAATTTGCCGAAACGCGTGTAATATCACTGATGCCATTCGGCCTTTGTGGTACTCGTTGGGGCCGTACACGTTGAAAAACTTAAGTCCGGCCCAGAAGAAAGGTTTGTCTGCTTGCGCCAGCGCCCACTTGTCAAAATTGTTTTTTGACTCTCCGTAGGGGTTGAGCGGCCTGAGATGAGAAACCACCTCGTGACTGTCGGTGTAGCCGTGTTCACCCAGGCCGTAGGTAGCTGCGGATGATGCGTAAATCAGAGGAATGCCGTATTTGCAGCAGCGTTGCCAGATTTCCTGCGAGTAGTGCAGGTTGAGTGCGTCAAAAATGCGGTGGTCAAATTCGGTGGTATCTGTGCGCGCCCCGAGGTGAATGATGATCTGGATGCGGTTTTCGTGGCGGTCAATCCACGAGAAAAGCTCGCTGCGGTCAACCTTTTCGGAAAAAGTCTTGTTATGCCAATTCACCTTCTTATCCGGCACGCTGAAATCATCGGCAATGACAATATCACGGTATCCCTCGCGGTTGAGGAATCCCAGTACACAACTTCCGATGAACCCGGCCGCACCGGTGAGAACAATCATGTTTTAGCGTTTTTTAAAGTGGCCCAAAGATATTGGTTTGGGCGGCAATGAGGCAATTAACAACTATCTTTGCAAACCATTATGACAGCGAAAAAAATTGTGTACGTAACGCGCCGCGAGCGATTCAACGCGGCCCACAAGCTCTGGAACGAGGAATGGAGCGCCGAAAAAAACCACGAGGTTTTTGGCAAATGCGCCCACCCCAATTGGCATGGCCACAACTACGAGCTTTTTGTCACTGTAAAGGGCGAACCCCACCCGGATACCGGTTATTGTGTCGATTTGAAGCACCTCAGCGACTTGCTCGACGAGCGCGTGGTGGAGGTTTTTGATCATCGCAACATCAACCTGGATGTGCCTCAAATGCAAGGGGTTCTCACCAGTACCGAAAACATTGTGATTGCGATTTGGGAGATGATTGAAGCGCCCATCCGCGAGCTGGGCTGCACGCTGCACAAAGTGGAACTTCGCGAAACCGAAAACAACAGCGCCGAGTACTACGGCCCCCAGCAAGTATGAGTGAGGAAATAGAATTGAACGGCGAGGGCTACCTTCGTGTAGATCAGTTTGATCAGTCTGCGATTGACGAAATGTCAGATGCCTATCGGTCTATCATTGAAAAACTCGGTGAGGATAGTCTGCGTGAAGGTTTACTCAAAACCCCTGAGCGCGCGGCCAAAGCCATGCAGTTCCTGACCCACGGATACGACCTGAACCCAGCCGAAATTCTGTGCTCTGCCATGTTCGAAGAGGAGTACAGCCAGATGGTAGTGGTGAAGGATATTGAGGTGTATTCGCTGTGTGAGCATCACCTGCTTCCGTTTTTCGGAAAGGCACATGTGGCCTATATTCCCAATGGCAGAATTGTGGGATTGAGTAAAATACCGCGTGTGGTGGATGCCTTTGCGCGCCGTTTGCAGGTGCAGGAAAGGCTCACCAACCAGATCCGCGATTGTATTGAAGAGACCCTGCGCCCTGCCGGAGTGGCAGTGGTAATGGAGGCGAGTCACATGTGTATGGCAATGAGGGGGGTACAGAAACAAAACTCGGTTACAACCACCTCGGCCTTCACTGGCGCGTTTCTTGAGGAGCGCACCCGAAACGAATTTGTAAGTTTAATTTCATCCAAACTGCATTAACGATGAACAACAACATCTGGCAAACAGGCGATACTGCATTTGCCCGTGAGCAATCGGCCAGCATGGCCAAAAATTTTATGTCGTCGGTGTACACCTACATGGCCGGTGCCCTATCTGTTACCGGAATCATTGCCTGGTACATTGGTACAGATCCCAACCTGATTTCCTACCTGATCAGCGAAACCGGTGGTTTCTCTATGCTGGGCTGGGTAGTGCTGTTGGCGCCTCTTTTATTGGTGTTTGCCATGGGAGGTATGTTTCAGAAGCTGTCATCGCAGTCGTTGCTCGGATTATTTGCCTTGTACTCGGCATTGATGGGCGCGAGCCTCAGTTTTATTTTCGTGGTGTATGAAATGGGCTCTATTGCTTCCACCTTCTTTATCACGGCCGGAACTTTTGGCGTGATGTCGGTGCTGGGTTATACCACTCAAACCGACCTCACCAAGATGGGCTCTATGTTGCGTATGGCGCTTATCGGTATCATCATCGCGATGCTGGTGAACTTCTTTATGCAGAGCGCGGCCTTCAGCTACCTGATCAGCATTTTGGGTGTGTTGATTTTCACCGGTCTCACGGCCTACGATACCCAGAAGCTCAAGCGCATCGGTATGGGTGTGGAGTACGGCTCAGAAGAGGCCAGCAAACTCGCCATGATGGGTGCCCTCACACTCTACCTCGATTTTGTGAATCTCTTTTTGTTTATGCTTCGCCTGTTTGGCGATCGCCGATAAGGAGATTTTATTCAACGAAAAGCAAAAGCGAAGGCATGGGTCTTCGCTTTTTTTTTGCTTGTAAACATATCATCTTGTGATATCCCCGTTTTTCATAGTCTGCCAAATTCTGCTTCCGGCCATTCTCAGAGATCTTTTCATATTCAAAAACTGATGACTATATTCGGCTGATCAATAATGTGTACAATCAGAGAATCAAGGTGATTTTGCAGCCACAAGTATGGGTTGGCTTGAATATACACTCTCCGGTACAAATAACAGATTATGAAAAAACTGAAAATTAGTTTGGACGCAGTAGAAAGGCTCAATCTGGCTCTTTTGCAAAACAAGATCCCTGCGATTCGATCTCTTGAAGTTGAAAACCTGGGCGAGATTTCAATAGAAAATGTCACCGTCGTAGTAAAGTCTGATCCTATTGGTATTTTGAGTGGAGAAGTTGCAATCGCCCAAATCAATCCGGGAGAGATTTACAGAATTGAAATCCCTGACGTAAGGCATTCGTGGGATTTTTTTAAGAATGTTCAAGAGCGGGTTGGTGGTACTTTGAGCGTGGCATTGACTGCGTCAACAGGTGAAATCCTGGCTGCAAAGGAACAAGAAATTATTATTGAACCAGAGACTGTCTGGCTCGGACAACGGGCACCGCTCGAGCTACTGGCCAGTCATGTAATGCCGAATAGTGAGGCAGTTCAGAAGGTATTACGCAACGCATCAGAATTGCTCAAAGAGAAAACCGGTAAATCTGAATTGGATGGTTATCAAAGCAGGAACAAGGAGCGCGTGTATGAAATAGCTCAGGCAATTTTTTTGGCTTTGAGAAAAGAGCAAGTCAAGTACATTTCGCCGCCAGCAAGTTTTGAACTGACCGGACAAAAAGTGCGTTCTCCGGACCAGACGGTTTCCGGGGGTATGGGCACTTGTTTAGACTTAACCCTGCTTTATCTGGCTTGTTTGGAGCAAGCAGGTATACATCCCATTGCATTTCTCGTAAAGGGGCACGCCTTTGCAGGCTTCTGGCTTGAGGATAAATACCTCCCGCGAGCTTCTGAAGAAGATCCTCAACATTATCGGAAGCTAATTGAGCTTCAGGAGATAATAGTGCTGGAAATCACGGCTCTCACTTCAGATAGTCCGATTCGATTTAGCACCCTGGAGCAATTGGCCTTGGATCACTTTCACAAAGAAGAAGAGTTTGTCTGTGGCATAGATATCGCGCATGCCCGAAGGGTCGCACAGATTCATCCCTTGAATGCACAAGATGCAGGACCAGCGTTTGTGAGAGAAGTTGCTGACCTCGAGGAAACTGAAGTTTTTGAAAACAAAATATTTGATGAATTTATAGTTTCAGATGAAGCCATATCCCGCGAAGGGGAAATCGACAGCTGGAAAGATAAACTGTTGGATTTGAGCTTTCGGAATAGGCTTCTCAACTTCAAGTCAAACAAGGGAACGATTGAAATACTATCAAAAGATGTCGCCAGAATGGAGGATATCCTCGCCGATGGAACAAAGTTTGAAATCCTTCCACAAACCAACCAAAGCGCGCTCACTGTAAATCGTACCGATTTGAAGGAAATCCTGTCTAATCAAATTGATGAGGGATTTTTACGGAAGCAACTGTTGACAACCATTCCCGAGGATCGTTTTCCTGCAATCCTGAACAGCCTGTTCAGATCCGTGGTTAATTCCGAAGAAGAAACTGGTTCGAATACGCTCTATCTTGCATTGGGTATATTGTGTTGGCGCGAAACAGATGGTAGCCAGATAATTCGGAAATCACCTATCCTCATGGTGCCCGTGAGCCTGTCGAAATCGCGTGGCAACAAGTTTAAACTGGCCATGCGTGATGATGATTCCGTAATGAATATGACTTTGCTCCAAAAACTAAAGCGCGACTTTGACCTCGACTTTCCGGGGTTGGATCCTTTGCCTGAGGATGAGTCGGGTATAGATGTTCCCCGGGTTTTTAGCACTTTTAGACACGTCATCAGAGACTACCGCGGGTGGGAGGTGAAAGAAGAAGTCTGGCTGGGAGAGTTCTCGTTTCAAAAATACCTCATGTGGAAAGAATTGAACAACCAATATGAGGAAATGCTTGAAAGTCCTGTAACCAGACAAATAATGACTGGCGTGGCTCCTGCTGCAGTTCCCGATTTTGTAGAAGAACATGACGTGGAACACATCTTGCACCCCAAGGAAGTTTATTGCCCGTTGTCTGCCGATTCATCACAAATGGCGGCCATACTTTCGGCAGCAAAAGGAAGCAGTTTTGTGCTTCAGGGGCCTCCCGGTACGGGTAAGTCTCAAACCATCGCCAATATGATTGCCCACTGTTTAGGCATGGGCAAAAGGGTGCTTTTTGTTTCAGAAAAAAGAGTAGCGTTAGAAGTGGTTTTCAAGCGACTGCAAGAGATTGGTTTGGGTGATTTCTGCCTTGAGCTTCACTCAAGGAAATCAGAAAAAAAAGAAGTGGTAAGAAGTTTTTACAAATCTCTGGAACACGCACCGGCAAGTCTGGATGGAGAGTGGGACCAGGTGTCGCACGGCTTGAAAAATTCCAGAGAAAGGCTTAACGAGTATTTTGATGAATTGCATGCAAAGAATGAAGCAGGGATTAGTGCGTTTCGGGCGTTTGGAACAGCAACAAGAAGCGCAGACACCTTCCTGGTTGATCTGGAAATTGACGAGTTTCTTCAATTTGAATCTTCAAAACTCACCAACATCAGGGATCGCCTCGCTAAATGGGTCGGGTATGCAAACAGTCTCAGCAAGGAGGTTTTTTCGGTATGGAATTTTGTGCAGATTAAAGATTGGAGTAGCGCTGCAGAAGACGGTATGATTCAAACGTCCAGAATTGTTGAGTCGAGTTATACGACCGTCGCTGAATACGAACGCACAGGTAAGATTCCCTTGCCAGCACAAAAGGACTGGAGTCTAAGCGACTGGAGTACATTTAATCAACTGCTTGCTCACCTGATGGCAATTCCGGCTGTAACCATCGATTTAGAGAAAATAAGTGATTTCCGCGACTTCAAATCCAAGTTCACGGCCCACATTGACACCCTCAAAGACCACTTTGAGGAGTCAGCTCAGTTAAATTCAGTTTTTAATAAGGACATTACCGAAATAGATTACGCGGCATTAAAAGATGAACTTGAAAGCTCCAATAGCGGTTTTGTACTTTTTCGGATGGTCAAAAAAAACAAACTCCGGAGCAAGCTCAAAACTATTGTAAGAGGGAAATTGCAACCATTAGACAGCTATAGTCAAATAATTTCCAAAGGTATAGCGTTTAAACAAGGCTTGGCATTGGCTACTGATGCAGGGAAATTCATTGAGAGCTATACCGCTCAAGAATATAGCATTGGTAGAGATGAGGAATTCAGAATGGCCGTAGATTGGTTTGAGGACTTGCAAGAAATGCTGGTAACACTTTATTCCAGTGATATAGAGAACTATTCAAGAGTCAGGACGCGCATTTTGGAACTGCTTAAATCGTCGGAAATACTGCGCTCACCTACTTCAGAGTTGCAAAAAGAGTTGATGGCATTTAAGGATGCTCTCGGTGATCTGATTGAAGTCGTTAGGAAACTTGAAACTACATTGAAAATGGATTCCGGTTTTGCTGAATGCACCCTTTCAGAGCTTCGCAACAAAATTGAAACATTGCGGCTGAATGCCTCTTGTTTTCGTGATGTAGCGGCCATGAACACTATCCGTGATCAATTGTGCGAATTGGGTTTGTCGCCATTGTTTGATGCGGTGAGCGCTGGTAAGGTATTACGAGAGGAAATTGAGCATGTTTTCAATTACAATTTTCACCGTCAATGGCTGAGCGAAAGGCAGGCTGAGAGCCAAGTGTTAAATAATGCCACAGGAAAGCAACTTGACTTGAATGATGTTGAATTTAAAAATACGGACTACACATACCGCAACCTTTCTCAGAAGGCGCTGGTATCGAAAATCTCAACTCATAAGCCAAAGTTGGGAGGCTTTATTGTGCCTGACAGCCCCGTCGGGGTCATCGTTAAAGAACACAATAAAACCAGGCGGCACTTACCCATCCGAAGGTTTCTTCAGGAAATTCGACCAGTTGCACATTTACTCAAGCCATGTTACCTGATGAGCCCCATGTCGGTTAGTCAGTATTTGCCTGTGGCTCCCGATTTCGACGTGGTGATTTTTGATGAAGCCTCGCAAATTCCCCCATGGGATGCAATAGGCTCAATCTCCCGGGGAAAGCAGGCGATTGTAGTAGGCGATAACAAGCAATTGCCCCCCACAGCCTTTTTTAGCAACCAGGGCGATGGTGAAAGTGATGAAATGGTTGATTGCGAAAGTGTATTGCAAATGTTTGGGTCATTGTTTCCTGAAATGCTGCTGAAATGGCACTACAGGAGTCGGTCAGAAAGCCTGATTAGCTTTTCAAATTACCATATTTATGACAACAGACTACATACCTTTCCATCAGCTGAAACCAACGACAACAAGGTTTCTCTTGAAATAGTAACAGGCAATGACGCATACTATGATCGAAGTAAATCGCGGACGAATCGGGGCGAAGCCAGAGCCGTTGTCAATGAAATTTTCTCACGCCTACGTTCGGGGCATTCAAGCTCCATAGGTGTCGTAACATTTAGTTCGGCTCAGTCCACGCTCATCTCTGATCTTATAGATGCCCAGTTGCTGGTCGAGTCGAAGTTTGAGTCAGCATTTGATGTAAGCAATCCCGAATACGTTTTCGTTAAGAATTTGGAAAATGTACAAGGCGATGAAAGGGATTTGATTTTATTCTCAATTGGCTATGGAAAAGATCAACTCGGCCGTATCAACAGAAATTTTGGTCCACTCAATAACAGTGGGGGAGAGAGGCGGCTCAATGTGGCCGTATCACGTGCGAGATGCGAAGTGAAGATCTTTTCAAATTTTCATCCGCGGGAATTTGATGTTAGTGGGAGCACTTCAGAAGGCTTACGCTTGCTGAAAGAGTATTTGCTCTATGCAGAAGGAGGGCGGGCAAGCCTTATTCGTCAGGCAAGTGGCAGTAACATAGATGAATTTGATTCCGTGTTTGAACAGCAAGTGGCAAATCGCTTGCGCGAAAAAGGATGGCAGGTGCGCACTCAAATTGGTGTTGGCGGATACCGTGTTGATCTTGGAATAGTTCACCCGTCCCATGAAGGTACGTACCTGGCCGGTATTGAATGTGATGGTGCGCGCTACCACTCTGCAAAATCGGCGAGAGACAGGGATATATTGAGGCAGCTCGTGCTTGAAGGGCTGGGTTGGAACATCCTTAGAATTTGGTCCACAGATTGGTGGTATGATGCAACGAAATGCATTGATGATATTGACGAGAAATTGAAACAATTGCTGAATGAACCTGCTAAAACCAGTGCTGCACAAAAGAATGGAGTGCCAGATTCTTCTCCAAATGTCTCACATACTCAAACTGAAGATTCGAATAAAAATGAGGACGCTGGTATTTTGGAAAAAGAGAAGCCAGTATTTGATACTTCAAAAATAAGTTTGTCATGTCATGGTGATTTTTTCTTTAGCCGCAATCTGGTTGAGCAGCAACTCAGGGAGGTGGTTGAGCATTTAGCACCTGTAAGCCGGGATGAATGTTTCACGATTGTCTCCAGAGCTTGGGGATTTTCCCGAAAAGGTAACAGAATCGAACAATTTCTGGACGAGTGCTCCAAGGGGATCCATCGAACGCAGGGTGGTGATCAGGAATTCTTTTGGAAATCGGCTGAGCAGGTTCAAACACTGGATAGTTTCCGGATACCTGCCATTGGCACAAAAAGAGATCCTTCGAGCGTTGCCCCTGAAGAACTACGTTTTGCCTTTCTGCCCATACTCAAAGCCAACATTCAGATTCAAAAGGCAGATCTTTTCAGAGAAGTAGCCAAATCCTTGGGAAGCCAGGCCTTAACCGGAAAAACCATTGCCGCTATGGAGCCTGGATTGAAGTTTCTTAAAGACAATGGTTGGGTCAAGGTACAAGATGATATTGTGACTTATCATGTTGAATCAAACTGAAGTACGGGTTATTTATTCGAAAACTGCCTCTCCAATCCTGATGCACATATGCCCTGTGTTCTGTGTTCAATCTGCCCCTCCCGGTCTTCAACTGTGATTTAAATGATGCATGACCGCTTTGATTTTTTGGGGTGTGGGAGTAATCACATTTAAAGTATAATCACAGGAATTACCATCAAGGCGAGCACTTTGTGGCTTGCGCAAAGCCTATATGCCTTCAAGCGGCGTCTGTTGTAACCCAGAATATGCTATTTTCGACCACCATGTCATCCATCCACGGCACCTTACGGCGGTACTACCTGATCATCGAGAAACTAAAGCGCAAAGCGTACCCCTCCCTGCGTGAATTGCGCGACTTCCTTCACGAACAGGGCTTTGAAATTGCCGAGCGCACCCTACAACGCGACATTGAACAACTGCGGGTAGAATTTGATGTTTCGGTGATATACGACCGATCGCAAAAAGGCTATTTCATTGAAGCTGAATCCATGTCCATCGCCGATCGCCTGCTCGACTTTGCAGCGGTTCCGTATTTCTCTGGCATGTTGACCGAAACCCTGAAGTCGGGAGCGGAGAACCTGCGCTACCTTTCCTTTGAGCGGGGCAGCGAACACCGCGGAATGGAGCACTTCACCCCATTGCTCGATGCTGTGAGCCGGAATACACAGGTTCAAATTGTGCATACCGCCTTTCATCGGGACGAACCCAAAGAGTACACCGTGCTTCCCTTTATGCTGAAGGAATATCAAAGGCGGTGGTACCTGGTGGGCTACGTACCCGAACGCAACGACTTTCGCAGTTTTGGAATCGACCGGATTGAAACGGTGCAAAGGACGAATATTCCGTTCTCCAGGAATGATTACCCCGATCCCGCCGTCTTTTTCAATGACGTGATCGGCTTGACGTATTCCACCGCAGATGTTGCAGAAGTAGAATTGTCGTTTCATCCCTTCCAGGGAAATTACGTGAAAGCACTGCCTTTACACGCATCACAAGTGGAAGTTGCAGACGACGACAAGGAGTACCGTATCCGCCTCCGGGTGCGTCCCAATTTTGAACTGACCCAGGTTATTCTGGGTTACGGCGATTCGGTAAAGGTTTGTAAACCTGCGTCTCTGGCCAAAGAAATCAAAGAGCGGCTGGATTCGGCCCGAAAAAATTACCGGTAACTTTTCCACAACGACATCCTGTGGCGTAGTGACCCCGTAGCTTTGCCTCAAAATTTCACAGACCATGGCAAATCAACTCATCAACCGGCAGGATGAACTACTCCGCAAACAAGCAATTCTTCAGGAGGCACGGCGCACTTTAAAAGAAGAGTTCGTTGGACTGAATGAGGTAATCGACAAAGTGGTGGACGCCATCAGCTCGTGGTACCTCTTTCCCGATCTGCAGGAAAAGCCCGTTATCGTAAATCTCTGGGGACTCACCGGCGTGGGCAAGTCCTCACTCGTAAAACGCCTCTCGCAGCTTCTTCAGTTCGAAAAACGATTTTATCATTTCGACATCGGTGAAGACGGTAAAGGTGAATACACCATCAAAACGCAGCTCGAAAACATCTACGACCACGAAAACGGCTTTCCGGTGATGCTGGCCCTCGATGAGTTTCAGCACGCGCGAACCATTGATGAGGCGGGAATAGAAATGACTGAAAGACAACACCGCATCATCTGGCAATTGCTCGATTCGGGTCGTTTTCAGATTCACCGCTTTTCCTACGGCGTGAGCGATCTCTACAACTTGATGATAGACCTCAATCTGCACCTGATGAACGGCGTGAAAGTGACCAACGGTTTCGTCTCCGAAAAAGCCGGGTTGTTTCGCATCCGGCGCATGCAAAACAAAGTGGTGGATCAGGCTGACGAAAAAGAGCGCAAGGAAAACATTGATTTGATGTTTGTTCCGGCCTCGTATTACGAGAAGATTTACGACCTGGCCCGCGAAAATTTCGATTCCTTTCTGGATGTGCGCGCACAATTGCTCGAACTCGATGGCCCCGGTACCGTGAATTTCCTGCGGGAGGTGCTTTCTTTTATCAAGAGCCCCAAAGAGGTGGATTGCAGCAAAGGGCTCGTGTTTGTCCTCGGCAACCTCGACGAAGCCTATACGATGAGCAAAAACCTCAGCAGCGACATCGACGCCGATGAGTTTTACCGGGCTTCGCTGCAGATCAATATTCCCGAAATCAAGGACGCGCTGCAGCTACGGTTCCGCAGTGAGCAGATTGGCCGGCTGGGCAATACGCACATTGTGTACCCGTCCCTCAGCAAAAAGGCGTTTCAGGCCATTATTGCCATGGAGCTGGATGCCATTGCCCGCAAAGTGCACGCAGCCCACGGGGTCACATTGAAATTTCAGCGCTCACTGCACCAGCTCCTGTACCGCGAGGGCGTGTATCCTACCCAGGGCACACGACCCGTGTACACCACCATTTACCAGTTGGTGAATGCGCGGCTTGGATCCCTCATTTCCGAAATGATTACCCGCTCGCTCACCGATTGCCACATCGTTTTTAAAGCCTCGAAAAAAGGCGTGGTGTGCGACTTTGTTCACGACGGAAAACGCCGCCATTCTGTGACGTTCAACCAGCGTTTTGCACTGGACGAGCTCCGCCAGAGCAAATGCGACGACGTACAGGCCATTACCGCCGTGCACGAAGCCGGACACGCCGTGCTTTCGGTGATTTTAATGCGCAGCCTGCCGGAAGTGGTGTACTCCACCACCGCCGAAGTGGGCAACAACGGTTTTTCATACACCCGTTACCCATGGCAGTACATTTCGCGCAAGGAAATCATTCGCAGGTTGGCCGTGACGCTCGGCGGCCACGCGGCAGAGGAACTGGTGTTTGGCAAAGACAACGTAACCACCGGTGCCAGCGGCGATGTAAGGTCGGCCACCGAGTTTGCTGCACGGCTCATCCGGAGTTGTATGATGGGCAGCCAAATTGGCCATTTCAACGCGAGCAGTACCTTATCGCAGGACAGTGTTTTTGACCACGACCACACCGTGAACCGCGAAGTGCGCGAGTGGCTGCATCAGGCCATGGAGCTGGCCCGCGAAACGCTCAAACAGCAGGAAACATTGCTGCTGCAAATGGCAAATTTCCTCAGTGACGCACGCGAGTTGCGAAAAAACCAGATCAAAAAAATGGTCGCACAATTTGCGGTGAATTTCAACATGGAAACCCTCATTGAAAACGGCGATCACCTGTTTTACCGCAACCACCTCAAACAGAAAGTAGCGCGGCCCGGCTCGCCCAAAACCGAACGCGGTGCGCTGGTGCACCCGGAGATTACGTTGAATATGGAAAAGCATAGCAACGCATGAATCCTTCAGATAGCCTTCTCGACCCCAACCGTATGAAAAAAATCCTGCGCGACCTCGAAACCGAACTCGCACTCATTGCGCAGGATTTCGCAGAGGCCGGTGCGCCCATCGCCGAACTGCTGCAACGCGGTTTTGTGTGGTCGCAAATTGAACCCAAAGACGTGCTGTTTGTGGGGTTGAACCCGTCTTTTCCCAAAGACGCCCAATGCGGCAGTTTTTCCTTCGACCCCCAACAGGCGGTGCGCGTCTACCCGCGTTTTTTCAAGCCATTTCAGAACCTGGCAGACGCTTGTGGCGTTGGGGACAACTGGACCTACCTCGACCTGCTATTCATCCGCGAAACCAGTCAGCGCAAAGTGATAGACCTGTTGAAAACGGAAGAGGGGGTACAGTTTATTATCCGGCAGTTGCAGCTATCCATGGGTTTAATCGAGCGCCTGCGCCCCAAGCTGATTATTGTGTGCAATGCCGCCGCCGTGAACTTTTTTGGCGTGCGGGCCACCATTGACGAGCACGGAGAACACAACATCTGGATGGGTTACGAGTTTGAGTTCGATCCGCGGTTTGGGGTAGAGGTGGTGGCCGGGCTGCACCCGAAAACCATCAAGCCGGGCGAAAAGTCCACCGTGCTCACCGACACCCCGGTATTGTTTGGCGGTGCGCTTACTTACCAGGATCAATTCACAAAAAAGCGGCTGGCGTGGCAAATACAGCGCCTGCTTCATTTTCATGATCTGTATTTCCAGCCAAACGCCAATGAATTCAAGCCCAACGTCATGAATCGCCTCTACGATATCTACGGCGCCATCCGCGAAGTGCAGCTCAACAAGCAGGTTTCCGCAGAAAATCAACAATACGAAATCATGGCCTACTTCCGCGACAAGGAATCAGAACTCTACGCCCAGGTGCTGGATGTGCTGATGGAGGTGTTGGATTATCGGTGGTGATGATCAGGTATTAACCAATTTATTATATTGCGAACATGAAAGAGCAATTGATTAAAATTTGTGAGAGTTACCAACGAGGAAATGACGAACCTGTGGTAATCGAAGAACCATATATTCCATACGTACCAAAGAATTGGAATCGCGTACTTGTGTTGAGTGAAAGTCAGAATCTTTCTGCGAAAAAGTACGTGGATGAGCTTCGGGCAAAAAATACTGATGGTCGAATTAACCGGTTATATGAATGGCACGATAAGGTTGGCGTTTTGCCATGGGATGATGGCACCTTGAAGCTTGCGGTGGAAGCTGCGTTTGGTTTGAAAGAGGATGAAACTGCAGTTTCGAATGCGGTTCCGTGGTCGCTGGTGAGTAAGTCAGGTAAAAAGAACATGAACCCAACCGACGCACTCATTAAAAGTGCAGCTGAATTCTGGAAAGAGATGATGCCAGTATTAAAGCCTGAACGAATAATCACGGTCGGGAAAATCGCTCGCACAACCATCGGTCGTGCCGGATACAGGGATATTCGTATTCCGCTGAGATCAGCCTCCAGCGCCAATATCTCTCGCATTTCAGGAATGTTCGATACCAAAGACCTGTTGCAGCGTTACCCGGAGGTCCAGACAGTAGTCAAGAAGCATCCTGAGTGGGTTAATAAATTTAAGGTGAACAAGGTGTTTTTCGCTTGTCATGCGGTGAGTGTGGTGCGAGGCTTAAAAACGATTAAGTAAACCATAAAATCAAGCAGAATGAGTGTTCATCGAATAATTGAATGTATCGACAAACACCTCGATAAAAACAATCTGGATTCCATAAACCCGGTAGTTGCGGGTGCCTTGCTTGACCGTGCCGGATTGCTCTCGGACAGTTCACATCGTCCGGGCCTTCCGTTGCGAAATCTTCTCCGTGATGGGATGATCCCTCACGCCTATCAGCCGGGTGGAAAGGGTAGTGGTTGGGTTATTCCACATTCTGCTAACAATGAGCGCGATGTTAAGAGTGTGAAAAGCAAAGTAGCTAGAGGAAAAGAGATAAGTACAGTTAAAACCATGCTGTCAGCAAATCCAACGTTGAACATGAATGAAGTTGCAAAAGAGTTGATGGATTCCCGCAAACAGAGAGCAGTTTCAGAAATCGATACAATGGTTCCGGACTCGCCTGGAATGTATTGTATCAGAATACGAGACAGGAACGTTCTTCCTATCCCCTTCAGTCAGCAATTGGATGGTCGTGGTCATAACATCATGTACATTGGTATTGCCTCGCGCAGCTTGCACCGGAGAATGCTGGGGCAGGAACTGCGGGCGCGGGGGCATGGAACTTTTTTCAGAAGCATGGGAGCGTTGTTGGGATATACCCCGCCAGCAGGTTCGTTAATCGGGAAAAGAAACCAGCGGAATTATCGCTTTTCCAAAACGGATGAGACCCTTATCATTGAATGGATGAACAGGCACCTCACCGTGCATTGGGTAACCATGCAAAGTGGTTGGGACGAGTTGGAAACCTCGTTGATTGCGCAGCATCGGCCGCTGGTAAACCTTGCAAAGAACCCATCTCCGCTACCGCAGCTTTCAGAGTTACGCAGGCGGTGTGTGGATGTGGCGTGTGGGAGACAAGTATAAGTCTAAAATCAGCCGCTTGTGCTATTTATTGTCAACGGTTTTGCTAGCATCCGATGAAATCAGGTTCTCTTTAACAAACGCCGCCGGGTTGATTACGGGCAAAATCACACCGCCCAGAAGTGTGCCGGTAGTGCGCTCTAATACAATGCCACGCAAAGTGGAATAGGACATACTCACCAATGTTGTCGTCAGGGCAGCGGAAACAGCGTCTTTTTCGGAAATGAATTGGCTCAGGTTATCGACTTGAAAGTAAAAATGATACACGTATTCAGCGCGAATTCCGACTGGTTCTTTTTTACCTTTGTCGTTGCGTATGCCGTTGAGGTGCAATACCATTCGAATGGCTATTCCATTTTCTGCAATATTCAGAAAGGGAGCGTAACCCACTTGTATATCGACAAAGAATTCACCGGGCTGGTTATTCTGCTGGAATTCGGGAGTAGTTGTAAGCCCCCCCTGCAACATCTGCACAGTAATGAGCCGCATTTTACCGGGATCAATTTTTGTTGAGCTCATGCTGCCTGAGGTTGGGTAGATTTTTTCACCGCAGATTTTGCGACCGTCATGGGTGCCATACCCGCCATGCCTGATGGAGAATTGGTCATGGCGCGCAGAACAGGAGTTGAAACCGTTTCGTTTGCACTCCGTGAAGCGCCAATTATCCCGATAATCGGCTTCTGCAATGCAAACTCCAGTTTTACCACGGTTTTCATGGTGAAGTTGTGCATGCCCTTAAGCCAGCGGCTGACTTCAGATTCTTTTTTACCCATCAATTGGGCAAGGTCTTTTTGCCACATTCCCTTTTCGTCCAGAATATCGTGCAGACGCTCGGCGATGTCGAAGCTGATGCGCGTCAACTCAAGCTCTACCGGATCGAGGCTGTCGAAGGCCTCATTGACCCGTTGGTTAAAGATTTTTTCTTTGTTGTTCATATCAAAATTTCTGAGTCGTCAATATTGCGTAATTCCCCGGTCTCGTAATCCACATCCAGTTCTTGATTCCTAATGGCCTTTTCAAGACCCGAACAAAGCCGATTGGCTTCGTCAAAGAAAGGCTTTACGACGGTGCATTCTTGTGCGCTGTGTTTCCCTTTGCTTTTGATGGCTCCATTAAAGAGGATGATCGTTTTTTGTCCAATCAGCATACAGTAAAGCCGCAGATGCTCTTGAAAGTCCAGTTCCAGAAACCTTGCCTTTGGAGGAAATGCATGTGCTTTTTGCTCTTCCCGCAGTAGCGTGCTCAAATTGCGTCTGCCCGAAGATGCTATTTTTAACCATTTCAAAATTTCCAAATATTCTGGCACAATAGACGCTAAAGTCTCATGCCTGTCCATCCAATTTTCAAATTCATATTCATCCCGCCAATCTTCCTCATCACATACGTGCACCGTGTAAATCTTTACTGGTGAACGCATAAAGTGATCTAGCGGTATGATTTTGACAAAGGTATTCACTTATAAGTTAAGTTCCAAATTTGCTTCGCTGAACTTCGCTGATTTGTTGACCGGGGTTTCGGTAGAAGATCATGGTGAAAAAAGTATTTGATCATCTCAAAAATAAAGCTTTGTGCCATCCCGGGTATAACAAAAGTTGTTATTTGTGGATAGGGACTACAGTCGTCACCATTCAGCGCTACCTATTCCGGAAGAGTAATTCGGCTGCGAAACCCTCAGTGCGGTGGAGTTGAAAAGTGAATAGCCTGATGGTTAAACAGGTCAGCTTCCATCCTCCTTCTTTTTCAACTCCTCCAAAAATCCGTACAAAGTTTGCCGTACAGCATTTAAATTTCCTGTAATCTCATCGTAGATGTGGTCCGACAGCTTGTCAAATTCTGTAGGTTGCACATGGATGGTTTTAATGAGCAATTGCTGAAAATGGGCGTTGCCATTCCCTCCTTTTGCGAGACTGTGTTCGATCTGCACAGTTTTAATCTTCTCCCACAATTCGTCCTTGAATGGTACTGCTTCGCCCGAAAGTTCGATGATGATTTGAACAGTGCCAGCCGTCTCAACAATTTCATTTGGATATACAGTAAAGTATATGACTTCCTGATTTTCCTTGTCCCACAGGTTTCGCCAATGGATGGAAGATCCGTTCAGCGTCACTTCGAGCTTGTCGGCCACGGTTTGTAACTGGCCGATTACAAACTCATAGGTGGCGTGGCGCGTTTGGCTGGCGCGATTGATCTTGTCGGCATTTTTCAGGTAAAAAAGTACGTCTGGTGTCATTTCGTTGGAGTGGGTAAGGTGGTCCATATTGTTTACAAAATCCTTAAAGTAAATAAAATCTTTTACCGGCAAGTCGTGTGGTATCCCGCGTTGAACAACCTGGCTAAGCCAATCGTTGTGCGTGACACTCACAAAGTGGGGGTGATTAATTTGCTCCGGTTTGTAGGGGTACAGCCCGAGTACAACGCCCATTTTCCGGTGCTCCGGGTAGTCGATGGCGGTCCAGTAGTCGTGCAGGTTGTTGTTGAGATGGTGGTATATTTTGGCTTCGATGATGATCGCGCATTGGTTCGCTTCGGAATGAATCAGCATGTCAATTCGACCTTTGGATGTGAAGCGTTCAAGCTGCACTTCGAAGTCGCCCAGATCCATTTCCTTCTTCATGTTTTTAGCTTCAAAAGCTGGTTTAAGCATTTCCATCAAGCCATCGAACATCAGCTCGCTGAGTTTTGGTGACGACGAACGATCCAGAAAGTACCGGTACACATTGCAAATCGTCGTTTCGCGGGTGGTGTGATCTACCACGTCCAGAAAACCGCGCTCGCGGGGCCTGGGCGTCGGTATATCGAGCTGCAGGAATTCGATGAGGTTCTGAGGTATTGGTTGGGCTTCACTCATTGTATTGGCGTTGAGCGGTGAAAATAGGGTTTTTTCCGGCTATTCATTTTTACGTCGATTGAGTGGTTTTCAGAAAAGCACAGATATACAAGTAGTTGTGGAGCTGTGAAAAAACTACAACGCTAAATTCACGCAAACCTGCCCCAGGGACTCATTTCAGGTATGATTCACGAGACTCATATCAGCATCTCACCGACATCTCACCCGACCAGGGGCGGAATGCGCAATTATACTTTACGAGAATGCCCGGGAATTCTGCACAGGATTTTCTTAAACATTACGTGGGAACCCCAACAGCGCTGGCCAATTAAAAAAACAACAGACTTATTTCACGCAAATCTTCTCACAGGACTCATTATGAATATGCGGTCAATAACGAATAAGTCCCATGCAATTTCACGCAAACCTTAAAAAAAGAATCATTTACAATAAACGAAAACACAACAGTAAAAACCTGAAAAATAGCTGTCATGAAAGTAATAATTGCAGGAGGTAGAAATTTTGAGGATTACGTTGGGCTTTGCCTTGCCTGTGATAAGGCACTGCTTCATTCAAAAGTAAGCGAGGTGGTGAGCGGAGCCGCCCACGGGGCTGACAAGCTCGGGGAAAAATATGCTGCTGAAAACGGGTATTTCATACGCCAGTTCCCAGCGAATTGGTCGAAGCACGGTAGGGGTGCGGGGCCTGTGCGCAATGCGCAAATGGCAGGTTATGCAGACATGTTAATTGCCTTTTGGGATGGCGTGAGTAGCGGCACCAAAAACATGATTGACACTGCAAAGCGTGCTGGATTAGAGGTAATAGTGTACCACTATTAACCCAAAATATGAATTGGCTTTGGCCAATTGCATATTCGATAAAGAGAATCAATCTTTTACAGCTCGCTTCGCTGCACTGAAAAAGTGATTCTCTAATCGGGGTTGTCCCAACTAATGCAAGCTTGCCTGGCCGGCAGGTAGTTCGGAGCTTTTAGCTCCTCCTATTGCATAAGTTGGGATTAATGTGAGCGGCATGAATTTATTCAAAGCTTATTTCACGCAAATCGGCATAGAACGCCTCATTATGAATATGCAGTCAAAACCAATCAATGCCTGGCAATTTCACGCAAACGGAAAAAAGCTACTCATTTCGCCAGAGTCACACTTAGAATGAAAAGCATGATTGAAGCAATAAATAAA
>REDV01000139.1 GCA_007695365.1 Cryomorphaceae bacterium
AACCTACACCACACCCAATTCTCCGGTATTTCAAAAGGAATTCCTGCCTTGCCGGCAGGCAGGTCTTCTTCAGTGATGGGTGGTAGTGGTTTTCCTGCCCGTCCGGCAGGCGGGTGCTTTTTGATCTTTTTCTCCTTAATCAAGCGTTCTTTTTCGGCTTTGATTTGAGCAAGAAGGTTTGCGGCAGAATGAGATCCCGAAACAAGTTCGGGATGACTCGCTCGCCACTCGCTCGTCAACTTACCCTGCATGGCTTCCCGCAAAAAGGCCTGGCGGAGTTGCTTGACTAGATCGAGTTGGTGGGTGAGTTCGGTGGAGAGAATCTCATTTGATTTCTTGCTTTTAGCTAGTGATTCAACTACATCACCTTGTTCCTCTATCGGGGGTAAGGCAATTTCAAAATCATAAAACTTGTCTTTTTGAAGCCTAATTCTTTGTGTTGTTCCGTCACTGCACTGATTGCATATATAATCAAAGAACTTAGTGGAAGTGAGAAAAAGGAAGAAGTCCTTTCTTAAAAGATGTTTTTTTGGTTCCAAACACCAAAAGTCATTTGTTACAACTGCTTCGTCCAATTCTTTTGGGACAATTCCAAAAGCTCCATTCCTAGCGTCAATTCCGGATAAAATAAAGTCACCTGTATTCACTTGATACATGTTGGATTTGATCTCTTCGCCCTTTTTCTGTTCACGAAGAATAACTCCTTGATGCCAAAGTCTTATTGTAACAAGCTTATAATCTTGGCTGGGTTTGATTTCAACCTTTACCCTTTTTCTTTCGAGTAACTCTCCCAATTTATAGGACTTCCAACTCATATCCCACCTCCTTTTAATTCGTTCAATTCCATATTGATAAAAGCTTCCAGTTCCTTTTTGCTTGGGAGTTGGACCATGTATTTTGAAACAAAAACCTCGTGTGACAATCCGGTGGTGGTGTACTCTACCAATGCATCGTTTTTGTCGGCACAAAGAATGATACCCACGGGTGGGTTATCGCCTCCTGTCCATTCGTTTTTTGTGTAATAGTTCAGGTACATATTCATCTGACCTGCATCGGCATGGTCGAAACCTCCGATTTTTAAATCAATAAGCACATGACACTTCAAAATGCGGTGATAGAATACCAGGTCGATGCGGTAATGTTTGTTGTCGAAAGTGATGCGTTTTTGGCGTGCTTCAAAACAAAAGCCCCTACCCATCTCGGTCAAAAAATCCTGCAGATGATTGATGATAGCAGTTTCTAAATCAGTTTCGCTATAAGCTGTTCTCTCTTCCAGTCCTATAAATTCCAGGAAATAGGGGTTTTTTACTACATCGTCAACTTCAAGCGGTTGATCGGCCTTTAGGTTTTCAACCATTTGTTGTTTGTTTTTTGAGAGGCCTGTTCGCTCATAGAGCATGGTATTAATGGCTCTCCCCATCTCGCGTACTCCCCAATTGTTTTTTACTGCCTGAATTTCATAAAAAGCACGTTTTAAGGGGTCATTGATATTCAGTAATTCAATGAAATGAGAAAAACTTAGTCTGTTTAAAAGCAGCTCAGGCTCTACGGATAAAACCTCATTGTTGGGTTCAGGCAATATTCCCGACACTGTTGGGAATATTCTAAAGAGCTCCCTGTGAGTGATTTCCAATTTTCCCAACACCGTCGAGAAAATCCCGGGGTAGGTCAGATAAAAATCACGAAAGCGATACAATTGCGTTTTTGATATGCCCCGAATGTGCTTCAAGCTTTTTGTCAGTGACTTGATGGTCTCTTTACCATAGGTGGCTCTGTCAGAACCATTCTGCTCGTACTCAACTATGTAAAAGCCAATCAGGATGTTTCGCATGGTTAAGGCATTATTTACTTGACGAATTGCGTGCGACTGGAGCTCGTTATGCGCAAGTTCAATTTGATAAACCAATTCCTCGAAATTCATCCTACTGCTCTCTTTAATTGGTTCAACAAATCATGGCTTTTCGAAAAACTTTTCTCCAACATTTCCATCAGGTCCGCACTGCTGTGGATGATTTCTTCTTCCTGCTTAGTGGGATTTTTAATGTCCAAATCATAGTTGCGGTCTATGATGGTTTGGATGTCCACTTTCCAACTAAGTTCACTTTCCTTTCGGTCGTTCCACCATTTTTTTATCGGGTCAAACTCTCGGAGTTGCAACGGTCGGGTTTTATTGTAGGCTTTTTGTCCTTCGGGTAGGCGGTGTTCATAATACCACACTTCTTTGGTGGGCGTGCCTTTGGTAAAGAACAGCAAATTGGTGGCTACCGTGGCGTAAGGTTGAAAAACCGAGTTGGGCAAGCGAATAATCGTGTGCAGGTTGCACTCTTCCAACAAGCGTTGGCGTACCCGTTGCTTTACGCCATCTCCGGTAAGGGAGCCATCGGGCAATACAATCCCCGCTCGTCCGTCCTTTTTCAGCAAATGAATCATCAAGACCAAAAAGAGGTCGGCACTTTCCTTGGTGCGGAAGTTCTGCGGAAAATTGTTTTCGTTGTTGTTGGCTACTATGCCACCAAATGGCGGGTTCGCCAAAATCACATTCACCCGGTTCTTTTCGGTGTAATTGCTCAACGGTTGATCCAAACTATCGCGGAAAGAAATATTCGGCACTTCCATGTCGTGCAAAATCAGGTTGGTGGTTGCCAGCAAATACGGAAGCGGCTTGTATTCCCAACCAATGATGTTTCGGGCAATGCTGTCGCGTTCTTCTACGCTGTTGGCTTGCTTCTTCAAATGTTCGATGGCAGCCGTAAGGTAACCGCCTGTTCCGCAACTGGGGTCGAGAATCTTTTCGCCCAATTGGGGGTTCATCATTTCGCAGATAAACTCGGTAATGGCTCTGGGCGTGTAGAACTCGCCACTTTTACCCGCACTTTGCAGTTCCTTAAGGATGGTTTCGTAAAGTTCACCAAAGGCATGGCGGTCTTTGGCAATGTTAAAGTCAATCTCATTGAGCTTGTTCAAGACCTTGCGGATATTGATACCGCTTTTCATGTAGTTGTTGTTGCCGTCAAACACTTCACGCACCAGTAAGGCACGCTTGTTAGCCAGGTCGTCACTCATACCCACTTTCAGGTTTTTCAAGGTAGGGAAGAGTTTTTGGTCAACGAACTGTTGCAGCTCGTCACCCGTTATGCCTTCATCATCACCCGCCCAGGCATCCCAATGAAATTCGGCAGGGATAGGGCTTTCGTAATCGTCTTTGAGTACTTCCAGTTCCTTGTCTTTGTCGCTGAATATTTTGAGGAAGAGCATCCATCCCAGTTGTTCTATGCGTTGTGCATCACCGTTGAGTCCGGTGTCTTGCCACATGATTTTGCGGATGGAGTCTATAATTCCTTTGAGGTTGGCCATTTATTTCTTCTTATTTTTTAGCTGTTTCGCTGTATTTTCAATTTTCCTGATAAAGTCTTTTTCTACCTGAGAAAGCTCGTTTTTTTGCTGCTCCTTGAATTTATCGTACTCGGCATGCGCCTTATTCAATGCCATTTGATGGCTCACTTTTCCAGAATGGGTAAGTATGTCATTACCTGTCATAGTCAGGAAATCATCCAAGCGAGCTACCCAATCGTTCATGTACATGGGTTTGCGGTTGAGGGCTTGCAACTCTGCTATTTCCAGATATGCCGTTACCATTCTGTTGAGTACATCCAATTCTTTTTCGTTCAAGTAGTTTTTGGCTACTTCGGTCTCCTTTTTCGTGGGCTTTTCGCCTTTAAAACTGGTAAGTCCAAGATTTGGCTTTGCCGCATCAATGCGTTGGTAAATCACCTCAGCAGCTGTTTGCCCATGCGCTGCCCAATGCATCTTGTTTTGTATTGTTTTGAAAAAGGTCTGCGACAAATCGGTATTGGGATCGTAATCAATACTGGTGGCGTAAATATCAAGTACTTTTCTCCAAAACACTTTTTCAGAAGAGCGAATGTCCCGGATTCGGGCGAGTAATTCATCAAAGTAGTTTCCTCCACCGGCCTCTTTGAGCAACTCATCATTCATGGTGAAGCCTTTAACGATGTATTCCTTTATGCGCGTGGTTGCCCATTTCCGAAACTGCACGCCTCTGTGAGATTTTACGCGGTAACCCACCGAGATAATCACATCAAGGTTGTAGAAATTGGTGGGCTTGGTAGAAAAATCGGAATTTCCGATTTTTCTCAACGAAGTCTCTTGCTCGAGTTCTCCTTCCTTAAAAATATTCAGAATATGCTCATTAATGGTTGACTTTCCTTTTTGAAAGAGTTCTGCCATTTGCTCGATGGTCAACCAAACGGTTTCTTCCTCTAATCTGGTTTGGATCTTGGTTTGGCCATCTTCGGTTTGGTAAATGATGATTTCTGAACTCATCAAGCTCCTGTTTTATAAAGTTCTTGTTCTAATTCTTTTACAGCTTCCATGTATTTTTTCTTACCGCCGAAAATACCGTTCACAATTTCAATGGCAGAGCCGTATTCTGTGAGCGGCTGCACTTTCAGGATGTCCATGCTTTCAATATTGGTCACGCCTTCATCTGCATATTTGTCTAACAGCGTTTCCAGTACCTTTCGGGCTTGTTCGCCATACTTGGTGAAGTAGTCGCGTTTCTTCACATTATTGGCTCGCTCCTTTCGGGTAAGCGGTGGTTGTTCATATGCTACATGGCAAATGAGGTCAAACAGGTCAACTTCTCTGTTTACGGCATCTCTTAATGCTTCTACCAGTACCCCTTGATCTTCCAGTTCCTTGATGATGACTTCTTTTTTGTCTGTGCTATTCCATCGATTCAGAAAATCATCGAGTGAAGCATATTGCCCCTTGATTAACTCCTTAGTGTGGTCCTTTAAACTTGTAGTGATTGGTTTGCCGTTGTTGTCGAAATACATTTCACGACTTATTAAAACGGAGACATCCACCCCATTCACGTATATCTTTTGTCGCGGATCATTGACTTTATCCGTGGGTGTTTGCGGTTCAGGATAGCGGATTTCAGGGGCTATTTTGATTTCTTCACCTGTTTCTTCATCAATGATGGGCGTGTCAATATTTTCTTCTTCATCCACGATACCTCCTAAGTCGGTTTCTTCCGACACTGGTTTTACTCGAATTGGGTCTCCGTCAAATTCTTTATCAGCAAAAAGGTCTGTTACATTTCTGAAATCAAGAATGGTGAAATACATTTTCCCAAACTCTTCGTTGATGCGGGTACCTCTACCTACAATCTGTTTGAACTTGGTCATGGATTTGATTTCTGCATCCAGCACAATGACCTTACACGTTTGGGCATCTACGCCAGTGGTCATCAGTTCGGAAGTAGTGGCAATTACCGGGTAGGTTTCTTCTGGATTGATAAAGTTGTCTAATTCTCGTTTTCCTTCATCGTTGTCGCCGGTAATCTGCATGATGTATTTGTGGTTCTGAGCCACCAAGTCAGCATTCAAATTTGATAAAGCAGAACGCATGCGCTCAGCGTGGTCAATGTCGGTGCAGAACACAATGGTTTTCGCAAAACGGTCATAACCTTTCAAGAATTCAGTAAGCTTTCTTGCAACGGCTTGGGTGCGTTCCTCAATGACCAGATTTCTGTCAAAGTCTTTTCGGTTGTAAATGCGGTCTTCGACTTCAATACCTTCTTTATCTTTCTTTCCCTGCTCGGGCCGCCAACCTTCGGTGTCTACATTCAGATTCACACGAACTACGCGATAAGGTGCCAGGAAGCCATCATCAATCCCTTGCTTGAGCGAATAGGTGTAAAGCGGTTCACCAAAATAGTCGCTGTTTGAAACTTCTTTGGTTTCCTTTGGTGTGGCCGTCAAACCTATATGTGTTGCCTTTTTGAAATAGGTGAGGATTTCTCGCCAGGCACTGTCGTCTTTTGCACTTCCTCTGTGGCACTCGTCAATGACAATCAGGTCAAAGAATTCCGGTGAAAATTGTTTGTAGGCGTTTGCTTGTTCGTCTGCACCTGCCAACCCCTGATATAATGCCAAATACACTTCGTAGCTTTTATCGATCATGCGGTGTTTTACCACCGTCATTTTATCTTTGAAGTGTTTAAAGTCACCTCTTCGGGTTTGGTCAATCAATGCGTTTCTGTCCGCCAAAAAGAGTATTCTCTTTTTCTTGCCACTTTTCCAAAGTCTGTGGATGATTTGAAAAGCGGTGTATGTTTTTCCCGTTCCGGTTGCCATGACCAACAGAATCCGGTCTTGTCCTTTTACAATCGCTTCAACGGTTCTGTTTACGGCAATTTGTTGGTAGTATCTTGGGCTTCTTCCGCTTCCGTCGAAGTAGTAATCCTGTGCAACTACCTTTTCAGCTTCGGACGTTTCAATACCCTTGTACTTTTTGTACTTCTGCCACAGTTCTTCAGGAGTAGGGAAGGAGTCAATGTCTAATTCCGTTTCAATATTTCCCTGCCCGTCCGGCAGGCGGGCATCTGTTGCCGTTCTGTCATGGAATACAAATCCATCTCCGTTGCTGCTGAATACACAAGGGATGTCTAGAATTTTGGCATAGTCTAACGCTTGCTGAATTCCTGCCCGAACCGAGTGCTTGTTATCTTTCGCTTCAACAATAGCAATTGGAATGTTTGGTTTATAGTAGAGAATGTAGTCAGCGCGCTTTCTTGCGCCTCTGGCAGTCATTTTTCCTCTCACATAGATTTTACCATCTGTGAATGAAACTTCTTCCAGTAGTTGGGTTAATTTATCCCAACCCGCTTTTTCAATCGCAGGAGTGATAAACTTGGTACATATGTCCCTCTCAGAGAGGTCCTTTTTATTCATTCTTCTTATTCTTTATTTTCCTGAGCGTTGGCAAAAAGTCAGGATATTTTGGTTTTTGTGTTGGCTTTGTGCGTTTGTAAAAAAACGTGCTTGAATGTGCGGTTGGTTGTCTTTTTACACTGACCGATAACGTCAGCTTGTCCCACAACCCCCATTATTTCATCGGCTAATTGGCCCAAAGCTTTGGTTTGCTCAAAGATGCAGAAAAAATGGGGGCTACGCAAAATATGTGGAAAAATACCCGCAAAGGCAACCATCATCTGTGCCGTGAGGCTGAGGTTACGCAGCTTACAGGATTAAGGGTCCAGGAGCTTCGTGGGTACGGACCGCCACACAAGCACCGCTGCGCTTAGACTTGCGCGAGATGGGGGGGACTCCGGCCGTCAATCACTTTGAATCACTAAAACCTTATGCCCGTGAATTTTGAAAAACTCCACATACCAGAGGTGGAAGCGTATTGCCCAAACGTAAGAAAATGGGCCATATACCGTGGTTGCAGACGTGACAAACAGCCCTTGTCAGTTGCTGATGCTCCGCACCAACAACTTTTTCAAAAACGGCCAGCCAATGCCCCCGTTCATACGTACTTCACCTCCCCAAAACAGCACGACCAAACCTCCCACATAAACATTGAAAAACCATAGACTTTACCGCTGAAAGCCAACACGGTTGGTTCAACAGGGGCTCAAATCGCAGTTCTGCAACTGCGTTTGAGCCTTAGATGCTAACACGAGTTTTGTGAGAATCAATTTCATGGTTGTTATTTTTTTAATTGTTTGACCGTAATTTAAAGAAAGAGGTAACTAGACCTGCCGTGCATCATATTTTGTTGCCTTCAGGTGAAAATACTCCGATTAATATTTGTTCCATTATGAGTGCTTTTCTCAACTTTGTTAATTGAACTGAACCACTATCGACCATCATATCAATGTCATCTAAGTCTAACATAAAGGTTTTAATAGTTTTTTTTTGTTCAAGTAACAACTGATAGAGTGAACTATTGCTTGAAGCCTTTTCTTGGAATTCTCTTCTTAGTCTTTCTGCAAAAGTTCCCCATTGTCCAGAAGTTGTCTTACCAATATATAATATTTTACCATCACAATGGTGAATGTAAACTCCTGATCTCCCGCCATAGTCACCAAGTTGGTTCTTTTTCCAAGTTGTGCCGGCAGGTGAGATTGTAACAGGAAAGCCATGAAAAACAATATCCGCTTTAATTGGTATTTTCACTTTTATTTCCAATGTAACAGTCTTTCTGTGGTTTCCTTAAAATGCCGCAAATCTCAGCTTGTCCCACAACCCCCAACTTTTCATCGCTTATGTGGCCCAACGCTTTGGTTTGCCCAAAGATGCAGAAAAAAGTTGAGTTGCGGAAAATGTGTTGAAAAATCGTTGTATAAACCCGTAAATGCGCTACGGGTGACTTAAAAAGACCCAAAAAAGGGCTAAAACGGGAGCCATGGCGGCTTTAAGCTCTTCAGGAGACACTTACAAGGGCCATCAGCATTTGAGAATGTACGCCTCAAAGATGTAAAAAAAGACTCTTCGCTTATCGCTCAGAGTGACACTCACCTGCATCCAATGCATACCAGGCATGGACATCCGAACAGCCCGAAATGTATGTAATACGCGTTCTTTGAACCATGATGTCACTCTGAACGAAGTGAAGAGTCTGATGATATTGACGAAGATCGTATGCTCGTCCCACAACCCCCAACTTTTCATCGCTTATGTGGCCCAACGCTTTGGTTTGCTCAAAGATGCAGAAAAAATGGGCGCTACGCAAAATATGTGGAAAACCATCCGCAAATGCATCCATCACCTGTACCGGGAGCCGGGGGTTAGCACAGCTTACAGGATTAAGGACCCACGAAGCAGAGCTTCGCGGGTACGGGGGAATAATAATTCAAGGGAGTTATGTTTCATAGCTCAAAAGACAGCTTAAACCTGACAATTGTGATATTAAACATAATAACCTGCGCGCGAGAAAAATTGGCTCTTTTGCAACGCATGGATTGTGTGTTGGTTTGTGCGGCATTGCAGGTGTGCTAAATAAGCGATGCTTATTGCATATTTTGGGTTTAAATTCGAATCGTGCCCCCTCACCCTCCGCACGTACCCGCAAAGCTCTGCTATGTGGCTTATTGCCAGGGCAAGCGCTGTCCGTCGTTCACATCACTTATCACCTCAGTTTGTTAGCCGCAAACCTAATGTGCAATAAGCTTTCCCGTATGGAACACCTCTCCGTTTTCTACAATCTGGTAAATCAGCATTCCGCGGCCGGTGGAGGATGCGTGCAGGTAGTGCATATCTCCCGTAATGCGCTCGTGCACCACTTCTTTGCCCTGGGCATTGAACACGCGGATAAAGAGCTCATTTCCTGCTACAGATTCCGGCACCATAAGCGTGGTTCTGTCAGAAAACGGATTGGGGAAAAGACTCCAGATTGATTTGTTCCCGGCTATATGTGTGGTGGTGCAGGTGCTGAAATGGTTGCACAAAACATCAAACACGGCTTCCTCCAACAAATACCAGATACTATTTTCACCAAATGCATAGCCGGGCCAGATGCCATTGTGCATGAATACAAATGAAACATCACCCACTTCGCTGTAATAAGCGCTGCTAACCAGCCCGTAGGCTTCACCGGGGTGGCCCAACATACTGCCCCAACCTTGATTGAGGCAAATCTGGTCGTTGGCCTGCGTGTTGGCGTGATGTACTCCCAATCCCCAGCGATTAAACAGCCCAAAATAGTTGTCGCCATTGTTGCCGGTAAAATTCCATTCAACAGCGGTCATTTCCTCTAAGGTAGAAGCTGAGATAAAACCCGCATTGCTTTCGCCCAGCGTGCGGAGCAACTGAATCATTTTACCGACTTCCTGCGCTGAGGCACGCAAACCGCCCTGTGGGGCGAACAACGCGCCGTTGGTACCCGGTACATAGGCTTCGGGTCCGCAGTTTTCCCATGCAAGGTCGGCACATGCTGCATCCCAGCTCACATCGCAGCACGAGGCATTGATGGCGCAAACGGCTTGCTGGCAGTCGTTGTTGTCGCAGCCCTCTCCGCCGTGTTGAGACAAACAACTGCTGGGCGAACCATCGCAGATTTCCAAGGCTGCGCTCACGCAAATATTGTCCCACTCGTTGGTGCAGCACCACGCGTCCTCGGCACAAATCGCGGCCTGGCAATCGGGGTCTTCACAGCCAGGATTGTTGCCTGCAATAAAGCAGTTACTGTCTGAAACAAGACCTTCTGCGCTGCCATCCAGGTTGGGTGCTGTGGGCATCTCCCCCTGGTAATTGTCTATCTGCGCCGTCCATGCCCCACTGATGTTGCGGTAGAGCACCACCACATCGTCAATGTCGTCCAGTAAGGTTACGTTGTAGCTGCCCGCAATGCCGAGCGGCTCAAGAATGTGTTCCTTCATGTAGAGGTCAAAACGCTCGCCGCTGAGTTGCTCTATGAGCGTGCCGATTAAACCGTAGTTGATGTTGCTGTACGCGAAATGGGTTCCGGGTGCCTCCGTGCGCCACATGTTGTTGGTGAAAAACTGACCTCCGGGCACGAGTACTTCGGCGATGGACGGCACAGGAACGGTGTTGAGTGTAGCGCTGAGAAACGAGTTGTAACCGCTGCCGTCCTGTAAACTGCTGGTGTGCGACAAGAGCATCCTGAAGGTGATGGGCGTTCCGGGATAGGACGGGTTTTGAATGGTGTAGCCCATGTAGTCAGAAATATTGTCGTCGAGGTCAAAGAGTCCGTCGTCATAGAGCTTCATCAATCCCAGCGCGGTAAATGTTTTGGAAACAGACGCAATTCTGTAACGCGAGTCGGCATCCATGGGGAGGGTACGCGTAAAATCGCGAAGGCCAAAGTGGTACTGTTCCTCGTTCGACCCGCAGGCAGTCCATACAGACATACCCATCAGTTGAAAGTCGTTGAACACGTTTTGTAGCTCCTGCTCAAGGGTTTGTGCATTGGCTGCTTGATGCATCAACATGACTGAAAACAGAATAAGCAGGGTAAAAGGGCGCATGGTTTTGGCGGATTTGTGGAGGCTAAGATAGGGTTTGGCTTCAAATCCGACGCTTTTCCAAGCCGCTCAAAGCGTTGAAAGAAAATCAGAGGCTTGCTTAACCAGTGCTTTTTGTTTTTCACCATCCATTTTATCCCACACCCTGTACATCATGCCCATGCGCGGGTTGTTCTCCAGTTTTTCGCGGTGGCGATCCAGAAAGTGCCAGTATAAGCTGTTGAAAGGACAGGCTGAGGGGCCGCGCGATTCTTTCGGGTTGAATTTGCAGTTCCGGCAATGGTCGCCCATTTTGTGGATGTACGAGCCTGAGGAAACATAGGGTTTGGTGCCTACAATGCCGCCGTCGGCAAATTGACTCATGCCGCGCGTGTTGGTGATCTCAACCCATTCGAAGGCATCCACGTAAATCCCCAGGTACCACTTGTCCACCTCGTCGGGATGAATGCCGGCCAGCAGGGCGAAATTGCCCGTAACCATCAAACGCTGAATGTGGTGGGCGTAGCCGTAATCCAAAGATTGCCTGATGGCCTTGCTCACGCAGCGCATGGGTGTTTCTCCGGTCCAAAAGAAATCGGGTAGGGGGCGCTTGTGCTCAAAAAAGTTGAGTTGCGAGAATTCGGGCATCTTCGCCCAGTAAATACCGCGCATGTATTCGCGCCAGCCCAGTATTTGACGGATAAAACCTTCGGCTTGTGAGAGTGAAATAGAATCGGGATGCGCCCTCCAATGCTCCTCGGTGGCTTGCACGACTTCGGCCGGACTGATCATTTTCAGATTCATGGCGAAGGAAAGGCGACTGTGATACACAAATGGGTGCTCGTCCGACAGGGCATCCTGAAAAGTTCCGAAAAGGGGTAATAGATGCCCGAGAAAATGGCGCAACACATCCATTGCCTCGTTGCGGTTGAGCGGCCAGGGAAAGGCTTTGGGATTGATTTCGCCAAAATGCGGCAGTTTGGCCTCGGAAATATCTTTGAACTCTGCCTCGGTATTGTGACTGAAAACCAGCGGTGGAGGAGGGGTGTGACCCTTGGGGAGCTTGTTGCGGTTTTCTGCGTCGTAGTTCCAACGGCCGGTTACCGGGGTGCCGTCGGGCTCCATCAGCACATGGTGCTTTTTGCGCATGTTTCGGTAAAAAGTCTCCATCAGGAAACTCTTTTTGTTGCGAAACATGTCGGCAAGCTCGTTCCTGTGGGTATAGAAATGAGCGGAGTTTGTTACGGACCATGTAAGCCCTGTTTGTTCGAGGGCGCGTTTCAATAATTCGTCCAGTCGGTACTCGTCAGGTTCTTGTATTTCAATGCGCTCTGCGTGGTGCTTTTTGGCGAGCATTTGCAGGTTGGCTCCGAATTCCTGCCTGTTTTGAGGGTCTGTAATGCTGAAGTAGTGAACGCGGTGACCTTCGGATTCGAGATGCCCGGCGAAGCGACGCATGGCCGCAAAGATTCCGGTGATTTTCTGAATGTGATGGGTAACATACTCGCTTTCGGGCCTGATTTCCATGAGCGTGTAGAGCACGTCATCGCGTTGTTCGTCAAACCATGGGTGAAGCGGGTTGAGCTGGTCGCCCAGAATCAGGCGGATGGTACGGTGTTTTTTTGTCGCTGACATCTTTTGCTGCAATATATCACAGATTCCCAGTTCTTCTGCCACTTTTTACGCCACGCAAAGGGTCGGTGGCAAACAGGGCAGGTTTTTTCGGGAAGGTTGAGTTTCTTGTGCACAGCGATGAAAACCACCAA
>REDV01000140.1 GCA_007695365.1 Cryomorphaceae bacterium
TGCCAGGCGAGGCTCCAGTAGTAGCCCCGCCAGGAATTCCCGACATCATCCTTCGTCGGGATAGACTTCGATTACACGACTTTTGCAAGTCGTGCGGCACTCTTTGACGAGTGCCAGGCGAGGCTCCAGAAGTAGCCCCGCCAGGAATCGAACCTGGATCTAGAGTTTAGGAAACTCCTATTCTATCCATTGAACTACGGGGCCAAAAAATGGAGCTGCAAAAATAAACCTTCCGAATCGAATCACTCCAACCAACAACCAACTCAGGAATTTTCGCTATATTGTGGGAAATTCTCATACACATGAAACACCTCGCATTCCTGATTTTGTTTCCAACCCTCATCGCGGTTACCAGTGCGTGCAAATCACTCGTAACACTTGATGACGTTAAAAAACAAGAAACCAAGGCTAAAAAAGCTACAGAAGAAGCCCGCAAGGAATCTACAGCCCTGGCCGATCTCAAAACCCAGTACTCCATTGACGAGGTGAAAAGGCAGATCGACGCCCTGGAAAAGGAGCAAAAAGCAGCGAAAAAGGACATTAAAAAACTGAAAGGAATAGCCACCGAAACGGCAGTGGGTACCACCGCAGGCACGCTCAAAACCCTCGAAGAACGCAGTTCGGCCATCGACGGACAAATTAAAGATCTCAAGGCCAAACAGCCCGAAAACTGGGATGAAGCCGTACGCACCATCAGTCAGGATATACGCTCCATCAACGCAGAGCTCGACAAAATCATGTCGAACCTTCGCTAGCGCACCACGCTGCCGGCTGGCCAGTTCGCAGGTGGAGCCACAAAGGTCAATACACCTTCGCTGTTCTCGGCCATCAGCACCATTCCTTGTGATTCAATGCCCCGAATTTTGCGCGGAGCAAGGTTCATCACCACGCACACTTCGCGGCCAATGACATCCTGGGCCGTGAAGCAATGCGCAATACCCGAAACAATCGTGCGCTTGTCAAGTCCGGTGTCCACCAGCAGTTGCATCAGCTTATCGGTTTTGGGAACCGGTGCAGCCTCCAATACTTTGCCTACACGTAGATCGAGCTTGGTGAAATCGTCAAATGAAATGTCAGCCAACTGAGGGGTATGAACGGGCTGGGTGCTGCTTTCCTGATGCAAAACGGAGTCTTCGGTTTTTAGTTTAGCCACCTGGGCATCAATCACGTCATTTTCTATTCGGCCGAAGAGCAACTCGGCAGCTCCAATGGTGTGGCCTGTTGTAAGGAGATGCATGGATCCTGCTGCACTCCAGCGGCCTGTTTTTTCTGGTTCCAAATTCAACATCTTGCAAATGCGCTCTGCGGTGTCGGGCAAAAAGGGCTGCAACAACACCCCGAGATTGGCGGTAATCTGCAGGCAGTTGTTCAGGATGGCCTGTACTTTCCGGGGGTCTGTTTTCTGGAGCTTCCAGGGCTCGGTTTCGGTGAGGTATTTATTGCCCAAACGCGCGAGGTTCATCACGCGCTGCTGGGCTTCGCGAAATTTGTAGCCCTCAATCAACCGCGCCACCTCCACAGGGCATTGCCTGATGTTTTCCTCAATGCCGTAGTCGCTCTCATCCGAACCCGCTTCGGGAACAACTCCTCCGTAGTATTTGTGACTCAGCACCACTACGCGGTTTATAAAGTTGCCAAGAATGGCCAGCAATTCATTGTTCACCCTTTCAGCAAAATCTTTCCAGGTAAACTCACTGTCTTTGTTTTCAGGGGCAATGGAGTTGAGCACGTATCGAAGCTCATCGCGCTTGCCAGCAAAATCCTCGAGGTATTCATGCAGCCACACAGCCCAGTTGCGGGAGGTTGAGATTTTCTTTCCCTCCAGGTTGAGAAACTCGTTGGCCGGCACATTGTGCGGCAGGATGTACGCTCCGTGGCTTTTGAGGATAATCGGGAATATGATACAGTGAAAAACAATGTTGTCTTTGGCCAGAAAATGTACCAGTCGCGTGTCTTCATCTTGCCACCAGGGTTTCCAGTCGAGTTGATGGTCGGCAGCCCATTGGCGCGTGGCACTGATGTATCCGATGGGTGCATCGAGCCATACATACAATACTTTACCCTTTGCATTTTGCAGCGGCACCTTTACGCCCCAGTCCAGATCGCGGGTCATGGCACGCTCCTGCAAGCCTCCATCCAACCACGACCGACATTGCCCCAATACATGGTTCTTCCACTCTTTGGGGTCGTGATGGGGCTTGTCGTTGAGTTGCCCGTCGTTGAGCCACGTACGCAGCCATTCTTCGTGCAATTGCATGGGAAGGTACCAGTGGGAGGTTTTTTTCAACTCCGGTCGGGTACCGCTGATGGCACTTCTGGGGTTGATCAACTCTGTAGGGCTGAGGGTTGAACCGCATTTTTCGCATTGGTCGCCGTAGGCTTCAGGGTGTCCGCATTTTGGGCATTCACCCAGGATGTAGCGGTCGGCGAGAAATTGCCCTGCCTCAGGGTCGTAGTATTGTTCGCTCTCCTTCTCTGTGAAAACGCCTTGGTTGTGCAGGTGGGTGAAGAATTCCTGAGCGCACTCGTGATGGAGCTCCGAAGAGGTTCGGTGATAGATATCGAAAGAGATTCCAAATTGCTCAAAGGCATTGCGGTTGATTTCATGGTATCGATCCACAATTTCGCGGGGGCTAACACCTTCTTTTCGGGCACGCATGGTGATGGCCGCGCCGTGTTCATCGCTTCCACACACAAAAAGTACCTGGCGCCCCTGCATGCGGAGGTAACGGGCGTAGATGTCTGCGGGAATGTACACACCGGCTATATGCCCGATGTGAAGAGGGCCGTTGGCATAAGGAAGCGCAGCGGTAATGGTATAGCGTTTCGGAGCTTTCAAAGTGTGTGGGTTCTCTATATTTGGGCAAAGATAACAAGCCGTTTTAACCGAAAAGCCCAACCATGCGCAAACCACCTCCGCTCACTGCGGGCGATGAAATACGAGTCCTCTCTACCGCCAGGAAAATAACCCCGCAGGAGGTAGAGCCTGCCGTTCAAATACTGGAATCATGGGGCTTTAGGGTGAGCCTGGGCAAACATCTCTATGCCGAAGAAAGGCAGTTTGCAGGTACCGATATACAACGGCGCGCTGATTTGCAGCAGGCACTCAACGACCCGCAGGTTAAAGCCATACTTTGCGCGAGAGGGGGGTACGGAACTGCGCGGTTACTGGATGAACTCGACTTTACACACTTTCATAATACTCCGTGCTGGTTAGCCGGATACAGCGATGTAACCGCATTGCACAACCATCTGCACCGACACCTGGGTATTTGCTCCCTGCACAGCACCATGCCCGTGAACTTCCCAACCAATACCCCTGAAGCCCTTGAAAGCCTCAGGCTGGCACTCACAGGTCAAAACCTTGAGTACAGTACCGAACCGCACCCCCTGCAGCGGGTCGGAGAATGCAGCGGGCAGCTTACGGGCGGTAACCTTTCCATGCTTTACAGCCTGATGGGCAGCCCCTCGCAGGTAGATGCCGCCGGCAAAATTCTTTTTCTGGAGGATTTGGATGAGTACCTCTACCACGTTGACAGGATGATGCTCAATTTGCTTCGTTCTGGGGTGCTGGGTAATCTCGCCGGATTGGTGGTGGGTGGTATGACTGATATGAACGACAACGCCGTGCCTTTTGGTCGCACTGCCGAGGAAATCGTTCGCGAGGCGATTGAACCCTTCGATTACCCTGTGTGCTTTGGTTTTCCGGCTGGTCATATAAAAGACAACCGCACTTTGGTACTCGGTCAAAAAACAAAGCTCACCGTCGGAGAGTCCGGGGTGAGCCTTGTACAAATATTGTAAAGATTTTTAACCGTCTAGTCGCGCTCAAAACGCGCAAACGTCTCCGGAATAGCGAATAAGTCGTCCGGAAGTCTCTCTCGCACTACGCTTTCCACTGTGAGTCTGGAAATTTCCGTTCCGTTTATTTTGCGCTCCACACCTTCCAGCGGAAACACGCCGCCCGCATCGGGAATGAGGTTGAAATATACCGCCAGCTTATCCTTTCGGTTCATGGTGTTGAGCATCGGAATAAAGAAATCAAAATCATCTCCGGCTGCCCAGTAGGTGGCTTCACGGCCATCGTGCACACACTTTACGTGCCACTCGGTGCATTCCATCCCAAGCAGGGTCTTGGTATTGCCTGTTTTATTGGTTTCTACCTTCACTTCCTTTGGTTTGCGGTGATTCGGGACGTCAATAAACATCTTCCGCTCCGGACTCAAGGCAGTAACGGTATTCATGCGGGTGTCCACAATCATGATGCCTTGAACATCACCTTCTTCACCGAGTTCTTCCACTCGAACACGGTCTTCTTTCACGTAGTAGATGTACTGCGCGGATACCGGACCGATGGTTTTGGTAAACTCAATTTTTCCTTCGAATGCCTGGGCGTTTGCGGCTGTACCTCCCAGAAAAAGGGCAATCCCAAGGCCGATCTGTACAAAATGCTTCATGGTTGTGTAAATTTGTTCTGTTAAAATGCTCCTGCCATGGCCGGTCACAACCAGTTGGGTCATCTCGGCGAGGCCCTTGCTTGTACGCACCTCGAAGAATTAGGTTACCGCATCCTGGAAAGAAATTGGCGGTACGACCGCGCTGAAATTGATATTATCGCTGAAAAAGAGGAACTTTTGGTTGTTGTTGAGGTGAAAACACGCAACACAGAATTTTTTGGAAGGCCTTCAGAATTTGTTTCGCAGCGCAAGCAAGAACTACTTATGAAGGCCGCTGAGGCCTACCTCGAATCTGAGAATCTTCAAAGTGAAGTGCGATTTGATATTGTAGGAGTGGTAATTGACCCTGCATGGCCCGACAAGCCCGGCATCCGACACATCCCCGGAGCCTTTTCGGCCTTTGGGTGAAAAATGCTCGTACCTTTGTAGCCAATTAAAAAGCTATGGGCGACGCCTCAGGAAAAAATAAAAAACACAAAAGCCCTGCACGGGGTACGCGTGGCGGAAGCCGAAACAAGCCTCTGTCTAACCGGGATGGGAAACGTCCGGATAGACAGGCATCGCGCACTTCATCGCGCCCTGATGGCAGCCGTAGCTCGGGGGGCAACCGCTTTGATGAATCCAGCCGTGGTAAATCTCGGGTGGGCGACAAAGACAAAGGATCTACCCGACGCAATAGTATTCCCATTCGCGACCAGGATTCCGGCTTTAAGGTGAGCCGTATCAAGGGTAAGAAAAAAGAGCTGGTGTGGGAACCGCGTAAGAGCGACGAGAAAGACACCGGAAAGCGCAAGCCACAACCTACAGGTTTTGAGCGCGCTATTCGCCTTAACAGATTTATTGCGAACGCAGGTATTTGCTCACGACGTGAGGCGGACGTGCTGATTGAAGCCGGTGCCATTCGCGTAAACGGGGAGGTTGTAACCGAACTGGGAACCAAAGTGGGCCCCGACGACATTGTTCATTACGGAGAGCAAAAGCTCAGCCGGGAGAAAAATGTGTACGTGCTTCTCAATAAACCCAAAGACTTCGTAACCACCACTCGCGATCCGGAAGGCCGCAAAACGGTGATGCAACTGGTGCGAGCGGCTTGTCGCGAAAAAATTCTACCCGTAGGGCGCCTCGACCGGCAAACTACAGGTTTACTGCTGTTTACCAACGATGGGGATATCGCCAAAAAACTCACTCATCCCAAGTACAAGATAGGGAAGTTGTACCACATTCACACTGATAAGAAGGTATCACCTGCCCACCTCGAAAAATTAACTTCGGGGCTGCAATTGGAGGATGGTCCTGTGAAGGCCGATAAGGTGTCTTTCGTGGGCGAAAGCCAGCGCGAACTGGGCATGGAAATTCACGTCGGAAAAAACCGCATTGTGCGTCGCATGATGGAGCATTTGGGTTACAAGGTGATCAAGCTCGACCGTGTGATGCTGGCGGGTCTTACCAAGAAAAACCTGCCCCGGGGTCACTGGCGTTTTCTCACTCCCGAAGAAGTGAACCGCCTTAAAATGCTCTGATTCGGTCTGCTGCCAACTGTGGAAAACATAATTTCCGCAAGGCTTGCAAACTTCGTTTCTTTACCCTCAAAATTTCTGTGCAGATGAATGTACTGGTATTGGGCTCCGGAGGTCGTGAGCACGCGTTGGGTTGGAAGGTTGGGCAGAGCTCGTTGCTTCGCTCCCTGTATTTTGCGCCCGGAAATCCGGGTACAGCCGCTATTGGCACCAACCTCGATGTCAATATCCTCGATTTTGAAGCGGTAAAGCAGGCGTGTATTGAACACGATATCGCTGTGTTGTTGGTTGGTCCGGAACAACCCCTGGTAGAGGGAATAGCTGATTTTTTTGCTGCCGACGATGCTTTGAAAAAGGTGCTGGTGATAGGCCCTTCCAAAGAAGGAGCTCAGCTGGAAGGTAGCAAAGCATTTGCGAAAGCATTCATGCAAAGGCACAATATTCCTACAGCTGCTTATCAAAGCTTCGAAAAGAAAGAAGAAAAAGCTGCGTGGGCATTTCTCGAAACGCTTCAACCGCCATACGTACTGAAAGCTGATGGGCTTGCGGCAGGAAAAGGGGTGGTAATTGTTGATTCGCTTCCAGCCGCCCGCAAGCAACTCAAAAGTATGTTTGCCGGTGAGTTTGGCGAAGCAGGCCACAAAGTGGTGATTGAGGAGTTTCTGAAAGGAGTTGAAATGTCGGTTTTTGTGCTGACGGATGGAAACGCATACAAAGTACTGCCCGCTGCCAAAGATTACAAACGTGTAGGTGAGGGCGATACCGGGCCAAATACCGGAGGTATGGGCGCTGTTTCGCCGGTGCCTTTTGCGCGTCCCGATCTGATGGGCAAAATCCACGACCGTATCATTGTGCCCACCATCAATGGCTTGCGCAGCGAGAAGATCACCTACAATGGTTTTATTTTTGTCGGGTTGATGATTGTGAAAAATGAACCCTACGTCATTGAGTACAACGTGCGCATGGGCGACCCCGAAACCGAGGTTGTGATGCCGCGCCTGAAGTCAGATTTGCTGGATATGTTTGAAGGTATTGCCACCGGCACACTCTCTGAGCGTCACGTAGAAGTTGATGAGCGTACGGCTGCTACAGTGATGCTCGTTTCAGGAGGCTACCCGGGGAGCTATGCAAAAGGAAAAACCATAACTGGCTTGGATGCTGCCCCCGAACATGTGTTGGTGTTTCAGGCGGGAACGGCTTTTGGCGATGACGGCTCTGTGCAAACATCCGGCGGACGGGTTGTTGCCGTTACAGCTTTGGGCAAAGACCTCGAAAGAGCACTTGGCAAAGCATACGAAGCCGCCAACAATGTGCAGTTCGAAGGCAAAAGCCTCCGCTCAGACATTGGTCAGGACTTGCTTGAAATGAAAGTGGGTCGGTAAGCGATTATTTCAGGGTTCCGCTTTCCTCAGCCTGCTTGTTGTACTTTGACTGGGCTCGCAACCAGTAAAAAAGTCCGAAGAATCCCAATACGATGAAGAGATTGTTGGGGTTCATGGCTCCAAGGTCCCCAATCGGGACCAACAGATTGTCGAACGTCCACACAATCAGATTTCCAAGAGGGTTTACGATGTAGTCCATTTTACAGGTAATTAATGAGTGGGCTCCAAAAGTAGTACATCTCGTGGAAAGAGCATTATTTTTAGCGCATGATCCTGCGCATTTTCCGCTCCAACCAGCCTGTGTTGTTCGCTATGCTCATTCCTATTGGGCTGGTTTTGTGGCTTCCAGGGTGGTGGTATTCTACGGGTTCCATTCCAGACCTCAGTGTATTACCAACCCTTTACGGCCTGATTCCAATCCGTGCGCTGCTCGTGTTGGGATTTGTCTTTTTACTGTTGGGCGCCCTTGTGTTTAATCAGCTGTTTCAGCAATTCGACCTTATTGAACGCCGTAATCAGTTACCCGGACTGTGCTTTGTGCTTGCTTTTTCATGGTCTCCTGCATTGCTGGTGTACAGTTATTTTCTGCCCGGGTTGGTGTTTGTGCTTCTTGCTTTGCGCCGCACCATGCAGGTTTACAGGCAGACCTGGGTGATTCGCGAAATGTACGACGTAGGCGTACTGCTGGGCTTGGCTGCACTTTGCTACCTACCCATGACGGGACTATTATTGGCAGGCTGGATGAGCCTTTTGGTGCTCAGACCCTTCTTCTGGCGTGAGTGGATGGCGCTGCTCAGCGGTTTTTTGACCATTGTGATTCTCTCGGTGGGTTTGTACTACGTTTTTGCCGGAGCGACTTGGCCCGACACCGCTATGCTTTTCGCTGAGGCTCCCCGTACTAAAGTTCCGGCTACATTTAAATATGCGGTTGCAGTGTTGTTTGTGCTACTTGCGCTGGCTGCAACACCCACCTTTATGCAGTCACTGGGCCGCAGTACCATGCGAAACCGCAATCTTCGGCTATTGCTGGTGGTATTTGGCATGGTAACACTTTTGATTTTTCCAGTACTTTATTTTGTTTTTCCACGGCAAAGTAACCTGCAGCTTGTGGGGTTTCCGTTGGCCCTCATGCTCGTATATGCGGTTGCCGATAAACGCGTAAACTGGATCATTACTACTCTTTTTTATGTTCTCATTGCCATGGCCCTGGTCATGAATATTGGGTATATATTCTGGAATCAGCTCTTGTAATACGCATCAGAAATAGGGGGCTTTCAATCAACGCACCGCACAGAATGATTACCTTCGCAGCAGCAAAAGCTGAATGCCGCACGGCACAATCTAAATCACACACTCTATGAAATTTGGCGTTGTAATTTTCCCGGGCTCCAACTGTGATGAAGACATGATTTACGTGCTCGAATCCATCATGGGTCAGCAGGTAGAACGTCTTTGGCACAAAGATACCGACCTCAAAGGCTGCGATATGATAGTGTTGCCGGGTGGTTTTTCTTACGGTGATTACCTTCGATCGGGTGCTATTGCCCGCTTTTCGCCCATTATGGAACAGGTGATACGCTTCAGCGAAAAAGGCGGTTACGTTCTCGGAATCTGCAATGGTTTTCAGGTGTTGTGCGAGGCAGGGATGCTTCCCGGGGCTCTGTTGCACAACAACAGCCGCCAGTTCATTTGTAAAAATGTGTACCTCACTCCTGATAACCACGACAACATCGTGACGCGCAGCATACCACCGGGCGATGTGCTCAAAATACCCATTGCGCACGGCGAAGGAAAATATTACCTGCCCAATGATGAGCTGGAGAGAATTACCGAAAATGGTCAGGTGCTCTTCCGATACTGCGATGAACAAGGCAAAGTGAGCGAATTTGCAAACCCCAACGGATCAGTGGCGAATATTGCAGGTGTTTGTAACGCGGGCAAAAATGTGTTTGGAATGATGCCTCACCCCGAACGCGCTGCAGACATTGAGCTCGGCAACGTTGACGGTCGCTTGATTTTTGAATCCATCCTCGACACCATCTCCGCACCCGGCGCCTGATTCGGGCTTTTTGCAACCAAAGTGAATGGGTTGCCGTATTTTTGAAAGATGAAATGGGTCATTCTTGTATTTTGTTGTTCACTGGCATACAACGTCAATGCGCAGTTACCCTGCGACCATCCCGACCGAATTCCACTTATAGTAAAAGTCCCTAACGTATTTACGCCCAACGGCGATGGGGTGAATGACCTTTTCAGGCCGGAATACAATATCCTTTCATTCGACAGCTATCAGCTACAGGTATTTAATCGTTCGGGGGTATTGATTTTCTTTACCGATCGCCCTGGCATGGGCTGGGATGGGAGAACACCATCCGGAACCGTCGCTCCCGGAGGATCGTATTTCTACGTGCTTGAGTATGCCGGTCCATGCGAAGGAAACCGTTTGGCGGGAATCGTCAACCTGATGCGCTGAGGGCCTCTCAGCCGCAAACCGTATCTTTACCCACGCATGTCGGAACCTAAACCATATATCGTGGGCATTGCAGGGGGAAGCGCCTCAGGAAAGACTTCTTTCCTCAATGAATTGAGAGCCGGTATGCCCGACGGCAGCATCTGTGTTATCTCGCAGGATAATTACTACCTGCCCCGCGAAATGCAGGCCACCGATGTGCATGGCCAGATTAACTTCGACCTGCCGACCTCCATCCATCGTGAAGATTTTGTGAACGACCTGAAGAAACTGGTAGCCGGTGAGCAGGTATGCCGCCGCGAATATGACTTCAACAACCCCAGGTCGGAGCCTAAGCTGGTTTGTGCCGACCCGGCTCCCATCATCGTGATGGAAGGGCTCTTTGTGTTTCACTTTTCTGAAATTTGGGAAATGCTCGATCTCAAAGTGTACATTGATGCGCGGCACGACATCAAATTACAGCGCCGAATTGCCCGCGATGCCTTGGAAAGGGGCTACGACGAGTCGGTTGTGCGGTACCAGTGGCTACACCATGTAATGCCGGCGTACTTTAAGTTTTTGCGCCCCTACCGCGACCTTGTGGATGTGATTGTTACCAATAACACTCACTACCGGAATGGCCTCAAAGTGCTGAACAATCACCTGCTGGCTGTGTTAAAGGAGCGTACTGTGGTTCTACCCGCAGTTTCCGACTCTAAAGGCTATGCATAAACTTACTTTTCTTTTACTTGTTGCCCTCATCCCTTTGTACTTGTGTGCTCAGGATGACCTACCCAACGGTGGATTTGAAGAATGGGTAACGGGGGGTGGTTTTTTCAATAGCTACCGTGATCCTGTAGGGTGGGGCACCCTTAACTCAGAAACTGCATTGTTCGGCATCACAACCGCCCGGCGTGCTTCCAGTCCCAACGAAGTGTATAGCGGGCAATATGCGCTCAAGCTTCAGAGTCAGTTCTTTTTACTGGCAAATGAGGTTATACCCGGACTGTGTCTTACAGGAAGTTTCAATATCCAAACCCGGCAAATTGAAGGTGGACTTCCTTTCAACCTGCGCCCCGAAAGCATCAGTGGCTGGTATCAATACAGCCCGGCCAATGTGGATACGGGGCAGGTTGGAGTGGTACTCACGAGATGGAACGCTCTCGAAAATAAACGCGACACCATCGGAATGGGTGGGCACTTTGCTACCGAAGCCGCAATTTCATTCACATTTTTCGACGGTCCGATTGAATACATGAGTGATGATACACCCGATACCATGATGGTGGTGCTGGTGTCGAGTTCCACCCACAGTCCGCAAAATGGTTCGGTGTTTATTCTCGATGATCTGGCGCTCAACTTCACGGCCACTTCAGTTCCATTGCAGGACATCATTGAGGCGAAAACCTATCCAAATCCAACCAGAGATTTTCTCAACTACGATGTGCGGGGCTCTGCTCAGGTACTGATTTACGCCACGTCCGGTTCTCTGGCTAAAAAACTACCACTTGTTGCCGACAAAGGGATGATTGACCTGTCCGATCTTCAAAAGGGTAGCTACCTGCTGCATTTTCTCAACGAACGCGGTAAACTGAACGCGGTGGCACGCATCGTACTGGCTTAATGGCAATCTAACTGACTTTGTTCTTCCCGGAGTCTTGCCATCACCTTCATTCGTTTGCATTATTTTAGGGCGTTCGTTTCGACCTATGAATACAGTTTCAAAATCAATACGCGCCGTCAACTACCTGATTGATTCTTTATTCATTGCGATTGCAACGGCCATCTGTAATGAAGTGGTGCCCGACACCAGCAAATACATTCTTTTTGCTTCAATTTCAGTGTTTTATTACACCTGCTTTGAAACTTTCACAGGCCAGACACCCGGTAAGCGCATTACCAATACCGTGGTCGCGTGCAGGGATGGCTCGAAACCCGGTGCTTTTCGCATTCTTATTCGTTCAGTTTTGCGGCTCAACCCACTCGATGTCTTCTCGTATTTGTTCGGTAATGAAATGGGTACACACGATGTGTTATCGGGTACGCGTTTGCAGGTGAAAGAATGATTCTTTTTGTTTCCGTGCCTCGCCAGAAAAACAGGTGCATTTTCAGAAAAATCGCATTAATCTGCATAGCTGTGAGAATAGTGGCGCCCTGATTACAAACGCTTAGTCGTCGCTTTTAAACCGATCTATTTTTCTTCTGTCGCGCTTGGTTGGCCTTCCGCGGTCGTGCTGAAAAAGTATCTGATCGCGCTGGACGAGTCTGTATTCCTCAAGCCTTTTAAGCTCTTCGGGCGGTGTGTTTTCCAGAAGGTATTCCGGCACAAGCGCACCCTTTACCCGGTTGGCAGGGTGATCCAAAATTTGGAACGTGCGCCAGATGGGTGTTGTTTTCACCGCAATGGTATCGCCTTTTCTGGCAGGCTGGGCTGCTTTGGCAGCTTTTCCGTTGATGGTTACGTGTCCTTTTTTACAGGCCGCTGCTGCCTGGCTGCGCGTTTTGAAAAGACGCACCGTCCAGAGGTATTTATCGAAACGCGGATCACTCATCGGCAGTAGCGTTTCATTACAGCAAAAGATGGCTGGTATCCGTTTTCACCGGCACTGCTCAGGTGTTTGCACGCATCGTCGCGATTGTTGAGGTAGAGCAGGGTAAGGGCCAGGTTGAAGTGAATTGCACCCAGATTGGGCACAAGTTCAATAATATCGCGGTAAGTCTTTACAGCAGAGCGATGGTCGCCCATGGAGGCGTACAAGTTGGCAAGGTTGAAGCGCGCAGGGATAAACTCTGGTTTCAGTACAATGATGCGCTCAAGGTTTCCGGCCAGTTGGTGGTAGTCGCCCGCAATGACGCTGCCTGCTTCGTCGGGCTTGTGCTTTTCGCTGAATGAAGCTTCCAGCGCATCGGTCAGAAACAGCATCCTGTGCAGCACGTACGAACGGTTTAACAGCGCAATGGTATGATCGGGTTCTTCGCTCAGCACTGCGTCGTACACCTCAAGAGCCAGTTCGTAGTTTTCGAGCAGTTGAAACAATATCCCCTGCTGAATTAGTGCCATGCGGTTGTCGGGGTTTTCGGCGAGGTCACGGTTCAGACGCTCCTGGCGCTCTTCGGCTCTGTCAAGCATCCAGCCGGGATGGCTCATTGCAACCATGGGTCGGGTGGAAGATGTCATGCGAGTAAGTATCCCCAAATAGAGGGCTTCTGATTTAAGTGAGTCAGGAACCCACGGCTCTGGCACGATGAAAAAGTCGGGAGCAGGTCGGATTTCTGTACGCTTGTTTTGAATTCGCCCAAAGCGTGTATCAGACCCCTGAAAATCCTCACGAATGGTAGCGAGTTCTCGAATCTTGCTCAGCTCTTCGGCTTGTTCAATTCCGCTGAGTGCATACATTTCCGACTTTATTTCACGCGCCCTATCCATGTCTTTTTGCGCCTTGTGATTCAATCCCATTCGCGAGTAAGCCATGGCGCGGTTGAAATATGCCTCGGCCATACCCGGATAGATTTCGATGGCTTTGCTGAGGTCTTCTACCGCCGCAGAGTATTTGCCTTTGTCGAAATACATGCTTCCGCGGTTGAAGTAGGTGATCATGTGTCCTCCGGTAAGCACAATCACCATGGTAAAATCTTCAATGGCCCCGTCTTTATCGCCGGTTTCAGCCAGCAAATTACCGCGCTCAAAGTAGGCCATGGCAGAGGCCGGGTCAATATTAATCATGCGAGAATACTGATTCATAGCACGATCAGGCTGATCCATTTCGCGATAAATATGAGCCAGTTGAAACATGGCGTGCAGATTCAATGAATCCAGCTCAAGCGCCTTGTCGAGGTCCTTCAGCGCGTCGTCATATTTAAGCTGAAAGGCATAGGTCATCCCCCGTTTGGTGTAGGTGTCGCTATTGAACTGGTTGATTTTTAGCGCCCGCGTGTAATCACGTATAGCTTCTTCAAGGTCATAGGTTTGGTATCTGTTCCACGCCCGGCAAAGAAATGCCCGTTCGTTCTTTTTGTTGATGCGAATGGCTTGGTTGCATAGCTCAATGGCCTGCTGGTGTTCTTCCAGATGCGTTTTGGTAAATGCCTTGCTTACGAGTATGTTGTCATTGAAAGGCTCCAGGCGGAGCGCGCGGTCAAAATCGTTGATGGCGTCGTGAAAATTCATCAGGCGCTCCCTGCTCACGCCTCGGTATAACAATGCGTCGGGAAAGTTGGGTTTGATGTTGAGTGCCGAAGTAAGATCCTGTTCGGCACCTTTGTAATCCCCCAGGTTGTACCGCGCTACAGCCCTCAAAAAGAAGGGCTCATACAAGTCGGGGCGAATTGGAATGACACCATTGAGCAAATGAATGGCCTCTGTGAAGTCGTTTCGCCCCAAAGCCTGCTTGCTTTTAAAAATCTGGTTGTTCACGTTTACCTGAGCCGTGGCCGAAACAGATAAAAAGAACAATACCAGCGCAAAATACCTCAATCCTTGAATTTTTTACGAAGATACGGAGAGTGGTGGTTTTTCGGTGGTATCAAAGTCTGCGATGATGAGTTAACATCGCTTAATTGAATTTTTTTTTTTGGCACCTGAAACCTCGCGCCACGAACCTCGTACACTGCTCTGATCCGAAATGAGCTTCTCGAAATGAATTATTTGCATAACTACACAATCGCTATAATTGTTGTCATTCTCACGATTTATTCATGGGGCTTGCAGGCCAGCACATGTATAACGGTGGGCAGCGGTGATTGGGCAACACCGGGGATCTGGAACTGTGAGCCCGGTGGCGGATCCGTAGATTGTGGACGCACCCAGATTATCATTCAGCCGGGTCACACTATTACCGTGGCCAATCAGTATAATTTTTTGAACTGCAGCCAGCCCATGCATTTGGTGGTTCATGGTAACCTGGATTTTACCAATGGTAACAAACTGGATTTACCTTGTGGTTCTGTCGTTGAAATTATGCCGGGAGGAAAGATTTTTAAATCTACACCGGGAGGAGGTAGCTCCACCCTTGTTGCCATTTGCAATGACAACTGGTGGATTGCAGGTAATGGGGATCAACAAGGTTACCAGGTTTGGGGTGCGAGCCCATTACCCGTTGAGCTTATCAGTTTTGAAATCAACACGAAAGGTAAGGATGTGCATGCCTCCTGGACAACCGCAACCGAGGTAAACAGTGACTATTTTGAATTGTCCCGAAGCCGTGATTTAGAGGAATGGCAAGTGGTTGGAAGGGTGTCGGCAGCGGGTATGGCCTCCACTGTAAGACACTACCGGTTTGTAGATAGGAACGCGCCTCAAGGAACGAATTATTACCGCCTGAAGCAAGTCGACTACAACGGTTTAGGTGGGGTGATTGCGATACAGTCAGTGGTTGTCGATGATGCAGCGTGGGAAGTTTGGCCCAACCCTTCCATCGGACAGTTTAATATCCGGCATCAGAACAAATTGTCAGAGTACAACTACCGCTTGCTGGATATTTCAGGTCGTCCGGTGAATATTGCGTCATCCTTCGGCAACGGAGAGATTCAGATTTCAACCTTCGGTCTTGCTCCGGGAAATTACCTGTTGGTGGTTGAAGATCGCAGTGGCCAAATCGTTACCCGAAAAAAAGTAATTATTCATTAGTACCGCATATTCAACAATAAAAAACCCCGACATACATCGGGGTTTTTACTTAAGATTTATGATTGTTTGTTTTCTCATCGTCCTGATTGCGCGTAATTCATCATTTGCAATCGGAGTTCCTGGAGCATAGCAAGTTGTGCAATGTACGCGCTGAGGTTGCCTTGCTTCATCAGTTCAACGGCCTTTTTGCGGGCCTCACGGTAGGTTTTTTTCAGATCAATCATGGCTTTTGTTTTTAATGGTTTCCTGCCCTAAAAACAAGCCGTGTGCCAAAGTTGTTCGAGGCACTTCACACAATTGATATAATGGGTGTTAAGATCGGTAAAAGTGCATCTCCTCCACGTATCTGAAAACCGGCTCGGTAAGCAGGTATCGCACGTCCTTGCCGTCGCGGATAGCGTGGCGAATAAAACTGGCGCTTACTTTCATCACCGGTGCGTCGCAGAGTTTTACATTGGGATGCTTTAAGAGCGCAGGGGCCGGCTCCAGCTTCATTTGGTCTTCGCGCTCAGATTCGGTAAGCGCGCGGGGGTACACATAGAGTTCGTGGTGCGCAATAATCTCTTCGTGGTTTCTCCACTTGTGAAAAGTGCGCAAATTGTCTTCACCCATAATCAGGGCAAAGCTGTGTTCCGGGTATTTCTCACGCAAATAGGCCAGCGTTTGCACCGTGTAAGACGGCTTTGGTAGCTCAAACTCAATATTCGACGCCCGTAGTTTGTTGTTGTCTTCAATGGCGAGGCGCACCATGGCGAGCCGGTGATAATCGGCCAGCAGGGTTGATTTTGCTTTTAGCGGATTTTGAGGAGTTACCACCAGCCAAACCTGATCGAGTTCTGTGTGATCGGCCATGTAGTTGGCAATAATCAGATGGCCTACATGCACCGGGTTAAATGTACCGAAATACAAACCTATTTTCATGACTTTATAAAGGATTGTACGGTTTCGGTAGCTTGCTTAAGCGCGATTTGGAGGTCGTCGTTGAGGAGTACCACGTCAAAATGAATGGCGTCTTCCAGCTCTTTTCGGGCCTTGCCGACTCTGCGCTTCAGCGTTTCTTCGGATTCAGTTCCGCGGTTGCGCAGCCGGGCCTCCAGTACTTCGATGGAAGGCGGTTGCACAAAAATGCTCAAGGCTCTGTCTCCTAGGGCTTTCTTGAGGTTGATGCCTCCTTTTACATCCACGTCAAAAACAACGTGTTCTCCACGCGCCCAAATGCGCTCTACTTCGCTGCGCAGCGTACCGTAATACATATCGGGATACACTTCTTCCCATTCCACAAACGCGTCTTCCGCTATGCGCTTCCGAAAATCTTCAACACTCAGAAAGTGATAGTCCACACCATTCTTTTCATGGCTGCGCATGGGCCTGCTGCACGCCGATACGGAAAATGCCAGGTTCAAAGGCTGATCGAGCAGGTGGTGAACGATGGTAGTTTTTCCGGCCCCTGAGGGTGCCGACAGAATAATGGCCTTGCCTCGCATTACATGATGTTGAGCACCTGCTCCTTAATCTTTTCCAGTTCGTCTTTCATTTGCACCACCAGTCGTTGGATGCCTGCATGATTCGCCTTGCTTCCCAATGTGTTAATCTCGCGCCCCATTTCCTGGCCAATAAACCCGAGCTTCTTGCCTTGCCCGGGCGGCTCATCCAAAGTTTCCAGAAAATAGTTGCAATGGTTGTGAAGCCGCACCAGTTCTTCGGTTATATCGAGCTTTTCCATGTAATAAATCAGCTCCTGTTCGTAGCGGTTTTCATCCATTTTATCTGGGCTTGAAAGATCCGCCAATGCTTGACCGAAGCGGTTTTTGATGTTCTCAAGACGTTCACCGGCCAGGCCTTCCACCTCTTTTTGTAGTTTGGTGATATTGTCCACCCGTTGGCGAAGATCTACCTCCAGATGTCCGCCCTCACGGGTGCGAGAGGTGTTGAGAGCATCAAGGGCTTGGTGCAGTACTTTTCCAGCAGTCTGCCACTCGGCGTCTTCCAACTCGGGTTTCTCTGAGCTGAGCACATCTGGCATGCGCACCACAGTGCTCAAGTAATCCACGTCCTTTTGCCCGAAAGACTCCGCGAGCTTGCGCAATTGCTCAAAGTATTTCAAGGCCAGCGCTTCATCCAGACGGCTGGGGGTGCTCTCTGCATCCGACTCGGCATAAATCACCAGATCTACCTTTCCGCGAATTACTTTCTCGGTGAGTAATCCCCGTATTTCCAGCTCTTTTTCGCGGTAGAGCGACGAAGACTTCACGGAAGCGTCCAGCCCTTTGCTGTTGAGGGACTTGACTTCTACGACAATCTTTTTGTTGCTCCACTCGGCAGTGGCTTTGCCGTAACCTGTCATGGATTTGATCATGCGCGTGTGCGTTTGGGCAAAGATAGGAAAAAGGGTAGGGGCAGTGAAGCTTCAGTTTTGCGACTTCTTTCTGGCGCGGTCAATACCGGGCTTACTGACCAGGTAAACACCTATAAAAATGAGGACGGCACTGAGCACCTTGCCCGCAGTCAGCCCACCGGTGTAATCAACAACGCTCCAGCCCAGCCACGCAAAAAGGGCGGCAAATGCCGTGGCAGTGAGAGGCTGAAGATAAATGTAGCTGCTTACCACGTTGGGGCTTACCACGCGGATGGCGAAGATGTTGAGCAAATACGCAAAGAAGGTGGTGCCAATCACCACGAAGGCCGCAGCACCGACGTCGGCAGTAGAAAAGGTGCCCCATTCGATGGCGCTAAACTGGCTCCAACCCACCGGCATCACCACCACAGCCCCGAGCAGAAATACCCAGCTAATCACGGTAATTGGGCTGTATTTCTGCATAAGTGGCTTTACCATTACGAGGTACAACGCGTAGGAAGCTGCGTTCAAGAGAATCATCAAATCGCCCTTCCAGTTGCCGCCTAGTGCGCTGCCATCGGCGCTGGTAAGAATGAGCCATACTGCTCCGGCACCTCCTGCAATAATACCTGCTACCCGCACACCGGCAATACGCTCGCCCAGCAGCACGCTGGCCATCACGAGCACCAGAATGGGGTTGGCCGTCATGATGATGGCCGCGTTGATGGGTGAAGTAAGGTTCAGTCCGTTAAAGAAAAGCAGTTGGTTGCCGGCTACACCAAAAAGCCCGCACAGCGCCAAACGCCAAAAATCACGGGGAGCAACAGGCTGGTGCTGTACCGTGAGCCTGAGTATCCAAAACAAGGTAGTAGCTCCCAAAACACGCAACATGATAAACCCCGATGGTTGTATGAGGTTGGGCATAAGGCCTTTTGCAATAAGGTAGTTGGCCCCATAAATAAGGTTCACGGCGAGCAAGGCAAGATGCGCCCTAAACAATCCGCTCATATCCTAGTACAGGAAATTGTCGTAAGGAAAGCGCTCTGCGTGAATTGTTTTTACCATGTCGTAAAGGCGGTTGCGGAGCATGTCAATATTGGTCTTGTTCTGAGCTGAGATAAACAACACACCATCTTCACCTGTTCGACCCATCCAGGTTTTTTTCAGGTCGTCGAGTGAGTCGTTGGCCGCTGTGCGGGGAGTAAGATCGTCGGGGTCTTTTTCCTCAAAACTAAAGGCATCAATCTTATTGAACACCATGAGTGTGGGTTTGTTGAGGCAGCCGATGTCATCCAGGGTTTGGTTCACAATCTCTATCTGCTCTTCAAAACCGGGATGAGAAATATCAATCACATGTACCAGGATATCGGCTTCGCGAACTTCATCCAGGGTAGATTTAAAGCTCTCAACCAATTGGTGGGGTAGCTTGCGGATGAATCCAACCGTATCGCTCAGCAGGCACGGTACGTTGTGAAGCACAATTTTGCGCACGGTGGTATCGAGCGTGGCAAAGAGCTTGTCTTCGGCAAACACTTCAGACTTGCTCAACAGGTTCATGAGGGTGGATTTCCCTACGTTGGTGTATCCCACAAGTGCCACTCGAACCAACTGACCCCGGTTTCCGCGCTGGGTGGCCATTTGCTTGTCAATTTTCTCGAGACGCTTTTTAAGGAGTGCAATCTTGTCGAGGATGATCCGGCGGTCGGTTTCTATCTGCGACTCACCCGGCCCGCGCATCCCGATTCCTCCTTTTTGCCGCTCAAGGTGCGTCCACATGCGCGTGAGGCGTGGCAACAGGTACTGGTATTGGGCCAGCTCTACTTGTGTTTTGGCGTGAGCAGTACGTGCGCGATTGGCAAAAATATCCAGAATTAAACTGCTCCGGTCAAGCACCTTTACCTTGATGTCATCGTTGGAATTGAGGGAACGCTCAATGTTTCGTAGCTGCGATGGCGAAAGTTCATCGTCAAAAATCACCATGTCAATCTTGTGCTCCTCAACATAGTCTACAATTTCATCAAGCTTTCCGCTACCCACAAATGTGCGCGGGTGGGGGGTGTCAATCTTCTGAACAAAACGCTTTACGGTTTGGGCACCGGCAGTTTCTGCCAGAAAGGCCAGTTCGTCAAGATAGGCTTTGAGGTGTTCGTCGTCCTGGTGTTGGGTAATGAGCCCTACAAGAACGGCGCGTTCAGTGATGTGGGCGGTTTCAATATTTTGGGCCATAGGCAGATCCCCTTCTTCAGCTATTCAGTTCAAAACCAGCCCCTGCCAAGACCTGCCTCGCGAAACGGCCATGGAATAGAGAGCAAAATCAACAACAGGGCAATACCGAAAAGCGTAGCAACGGTTTTGTATCGCGTGGCGTCGTTGGCAGCCCGCTTGGCACGAGCGCTACCAATAGTAATCAGCGCAATGGCAATGAGCATGCCCACAAGGTGCTCCACTGCAAAGAAGCGTGTAATAGGCTGCTTCATGGTTTCGCCCATTTGCGTGAGGGCACTGGCCCAGGGCCCCATAAAGTAGAGTACAAATCCGATGATAAGCTGCAAGTGCGCTATCAGCACCGTGTAGAATACCAACTTGCCGTGACCTTTGGTGTAAGGCTTGTTTTGTTTCCATCCGATGATGGAGGTGATCACGGTATAAAGCAGCACCGCGAGCAAAAGCCAACGGAGCATAGAGTGCATGTGCATGAATCCTGTGTACATAGGTTTGTGTTTTGCGCAAAGGTAACAAGAATCGATATGCGCAGCTTGCTTGCCATTTCAAGGATGAACCAAAGTGTAACAACGACCAACTGCAAACGCTTGACGGCAAACCGATTTTTTTCTACCTTGGCTGCCCGCGCGCCAAAACCTGGAACCAAACGGCCGCTTTTTTCGTAACCCAACCTGCAATTGAACGAAGAAACCATGACAACAAATGACATCAACCAATTGTCGCCTCGGCAACTCAGGAGACTTAAAAGACACAACCTGCTTTCTTTTCACAGTTTTATGCTCGTTGCCTTAGTTCTGATGTTCAAGGCATGTAGTGAAATCAACGCGGTTGTCTTGCTGCTTTCTTTTGGGTTGATGCTCGTGTCCCGAATGTTCTACCAAAACGCACGCTTCATAGATTCCCTGAGGGAAGACCGCGTAAAAGCGAGTTAGACCGACGGTGTAAAAAGCACCTTTAATGAGCTGATTATCTGAAAGACTGCGCCCTGCTCTGCCCGGGGTTGCAGCTTTCTTTTTTTGGCTACTTTTGCCGCAAACCTTTAATGCTATCAACATGGATACAGCAACAGCGCACAAATCTGCCATTGAGTCATTTATGGACAAGGTCCGCGCCAAAAACAGCCACGAACCTGAGTTCCTTCAGGCAGTGGAGGAAGTAGCTGAAACGGTCATTCCATTCATGGAAGAAAACCCGCGCTACAAAAAGCACAAAATTCTTGAAAGAATGGTGGAGCCTGAGCGTACCATCATGTTTCGTGTTCCCTGGCTCGACGACAAAGGCGAGGTTCAGGTAAACCGCGGTTACCGGGTTGAATTCAACTCAGCCATAGGCCCTTACAAAGGCGGCATCCGCTTTCATCCCTCAGTGAACCTGAGCATTCTCAAGTTTCTCGGTTTTGAGCAGGTATTTAAAAACAGCCTCACTACACTGCCCATGGGGGGAGGTAAAGGTGGTTCTGATTTTGACCCCAAAGGGAAGTCAGACAATGAAGTAATGAAGTTTTGCCAGAGCTTTATGAATGAGCTTTACAGACACATTGGCCCGAATACGGATGTGCCCGCCGGAGATATTGGTGTGGGCGGTCGCGAAGTGGGCTATATGTTTGGTCAGTATAAGAAGCTGGTAAATGAGTTTACGGGTGTTTTCACCGGTAAAGGTTTCAACTGGGGAGGTTCTCGTATGCGCCCCGAGGCAACGGGCTATGGCTGTGTGTACTTTGCGGAAGAAATGATGAACTACCTCGGTGACACCATCAAAGGTAAAACCGTGGCAGTTTCCGGCTCAGGTAACGTGGCTCAGTTTGCTTTTCACAAGGTTATTCAGATGGGTGGTAAAGTGGTTACACTCTCAGATTCATCTGGTTTTGTTTATGCAGCTGATGGTTTTCACTCGGCTGATTTTGATTTCCTGCAGGATCTCAAAAACGTACGACGCGGGCGTATTGAAGAAATGGCTGACAGCCGCCCGGGGATAAAATTCTTTGAAGGAAAACGCTCGTGGGAAGTGCCTTGTGAAATTGACGTTGCATTACCCTGTGCCACGCAAAACGAACTTGACGGCGACGATGCTCACCGCCTCGTAAACAAAGGCGTGAAACTGGTGGCTGAAGGGGCCAATATGCCCTGCACGCCTGAAGCCGTTGAGGTGTTTTCTGAGCACGGTATCAGCTTTGCCCCGGGTAAAGCTTCCAATGCTGGAGGTGTTTCTACTTCCGGATTGGAAATGAGCCAGAACTCACTGCGCTACAGCTGGAGTGCAGATGAAGTGGACCGCAGGTTGCACCAAATCATGAAAGATATTCACGCATCTTGTATCAAATACGGAAGAATGGACGATGGCTCCGTGAACTATGTTCGTGGCGCAAACATCGCCGGATTTGTGAAAGTTGCCGATGCTATGATTGATCAGGGACTGGTTTAATTCATCCCTCGCTAACATTAAAAACCCCAATCGCTTTTCGGTTGGGGTTTTTTGGGGGCCGGTTGCGAATTGAACCAGTGCAAAACCCGCAATGCCATGCAGAGAATACAACAAAAAAAGCCCCACCATATAGGTGAGGCTTTTTGCTGTTTTGGTTATGCTTACAGGAGTGTAGAAGGGCACACGTAGTCACTCTTCTCAATACCTGTTTCAGCTATCGTTTTAAATCCGCCGCGCACATCCACCATGTTGTCCCAGCCGCGTTGCTTGAGGATAGAGGCCGCAATCATGCTCCGGTATCCACCTGCGCAGTGCAGTGCGAAAGGTTCGTTTTTGGGGAATTTCTCCAGGTGCTGGTTGATTTGATTCAGTGGCACATTCTCGGCTGCGAGAAGGTGCTCAGAGTCGAACTCACTCTTTTTACGCACGTCGAACACTTTCATTTCGCCTTTTTTCATGCGCTCTTCCAGTTCGGTGGCGTCAATGCGCTCTACGCTATCCACTTCCTGACCTGACTTCTTCCAGGCTTCAAATCCACCGTGCAGGTAACCCACAACGTTGTCATATCCCACACGTGAAAGGCGGATGATTGCTTCTTCCTCGCGCCCTTCAGGAGCAACGAGCAGAATGGGGTGCTTCACGCCGGGAACCATTTCGCCTACCCACATGGCAAAGTTGGCATCCAGACCGATGTTTACGCTGTTCGGAATAAAGCCTTTGGAGAAGGTTTCATCGTCGCGCACATCGAGCATCAGCGCCTGGGTTTCATTGGCGGCTGCCTCAAAAGCCTCGGGCGAAAGTGGTTGCTTGGAACGATCCATTACGTCGTCCAAAGAGTCATAGCCTTTGATGTTCATAAGCACGTTTTCGGGGAAGTATGCCGGAGGTGCAGTAAGTCCGGTGAGCAACTGCTTGGTGAATTCCTCTTTGGTGAGTTCGGGATTCAGAGCGTAGTTGGTCTTCTTCTGATTTCCGAGGGTATCAGTGGTTTCCTTGCTCATCATTTTTCCGCATGCGCTACCGGCACCGTGGTTCGGGTACACAATCAGGTGGTCTGCCAACGGCATAATCTTGTTGCGCAGCGAGTCGAAAAGATGGCCTGCAAGTTTCTCCTCTGTAAGGTCAGATACCACATGCTGGGCAAGGTCAGGACGACCTACATCTCCAATAAAGAGCGTGTCGCCGGTGATAATACCGTGCTCCTTGCCGTTTTCGTCAATCAAGAGGTAGGTTGTGCTCTCCATGGTGTGACCGGGCGTGTGGATGGCTTTGATTTTGTAGGCACCCACCTCAAATACTTGTCCGTCTTCGGCAATGATGGCGTCAAAACCAGGCTTGGCAGTTGGGCCAAACACAATCTCAGCGCCGGTTTTTTTGGCGAGGTCAAGGTGACCACTCACGAAGTCGGCGTGAAAGTGCGTTTCAAATACGTATTTGATTTTGGCTCCGTCCGCAGTTGCGCGGTCAATATATGGTTGAACTTCACGAAGGGGGTCGAAAATGGCCGCTTCGCCGTTGCTTTCCAGATAGTATGCAGCGTGTGCGATGCAACCGGTGTAAATCTGATGTACATTCATGGTTTTTGGGGTTTTGATGTGTATAATCTTGTTTGTTGTTTTCTTTTGACGATACAAAGTTAAGGCAGATACGCTGCACGGGGAGTAACTGATGTTACGAAACTCCTCTTCATCCTCTGTTAATCTGTGTATTGGGTGAAACGATGGCCGTTGTTGGTCTGCAATGCATAGGGGTCTTTGGTGGGGCCTTCCTTAGATCGGATTTCCCGCACGGCATCTTCCACGCTCAGGTGAAAGCGACTCACTCCAACATGATCCTGCAAGCCGCAGCGCATAAGCACATCGCGAACAGGCCCGCGGGCTTCGGCAATGTGCATGGAGATTCCTCGTAATTTCAATTCAGCCACCAAATCAAAAAGTGCATGCGCAGCACTGGAGTCAATGCCTGTGATGGCACCTGCGTTCATCACCACGTATTTCGCATCCGGTCGCTTTTCAAGCTCGCGCTCCAGAAAATCACGAATGTAATTGGTGTTGGCAAAGTACATCTGGGCGTCAACCCGAAAAATGAAAATATCCGAATCAGTTTCGAGGTCTTTAAAACGAAGGATGTTGCGATACTGTGTTGTGCCGGGCACTCTGCCCAAGATGGCGATGTGCGGGTAAGAAATACGGTAAATCACCACTCCCAGCGAGAGGACTACACCAATCAGAATGCCTTCTTCAATGCCCAATGCCAGGGTTCCGAGGGCTGTAATGCTAAAGAGAACAAGGTCTTGCGGGTCTGTTTTCCAGAGGTGAACTGCTTCGCGGACATCAATCAGCCCTGCTACTGCCACCATGATGATGGCTGCCAATACCGCGTTTGGCAGGTAGTAGAACAGGTCTGTCAGGAAAAGCAGGGTGAGGATGATCAACAGCGCTGATACGATAGTAGCCAGCCCGGTTTTGGCTCCCGACTGATCATTAACCGCGGTGCGCGAAAAGCCTCCTGTAACGGGAAAAGCCTTGAAGAAGGCTCCCGCAATATTGGCCATTCCGAGCGCCATAAGCTCCTGGTTGGGTACCACTTTGTAATCTTTGTGCTTGGCCTGTATAGACTTGGCTACGGCTATGGATTCCATAAAGCCAATAAAAGCAATGGTGAGCGCGATGGGCAGCAACACCGATGCCGCACCGAAATCCAGCGTTGGCAGTGCAAAAATGTTAAAGCCTCCGGGCACGTCGCGCACAATAGATACGCCTTTCTCATGCCAGTCGAAAGTGGTTACAACCCCGATACCGAAAATTACCACCAACAGCGGCCCCGGTATTTTCTTGCTCACCCTTTTCAATCCAACGAGCAGCGCAATGGAAATCACACCTATGAGCAAGGCTATGGGTTGAATGTCGGCGATATGCGTTACAGCATACCAGAGTGTTTCGTGTACTTTTCCTCCGGGTATATCCATTCCCAAAAGGTGCTTGAGTTGACTGATGCCAATAATCACCGCGGCAGCAGATGTAAAGCCTGCAATCACGGGGTGTGAAAGAAAATTCACCAGAAATCCCAACCGGAAAACACCCATGGCGAACTGTAGTACACCCACCATTAGGGCCAGTAAAATGGCGTAAGCAATATAGGCGTCGGTACCGACTTCGGCGAGCGCGCCTACACCGCTGGCAATAAGCAGCGAAACCATGGCCACCGGACCAACGGCCAATTGGCGCGAAGTTCCCATCATGGCGTACACGATCAGCGGAATAGTGCTGGCATAGAGTCCGTAAATAGGAGGTAAACCTGCCAGCATGGCGTATGCCATACCTTGCGGAATCAGCATCACGCCCACCGTGAGGCCGGCGCCCAGATCACCCCCAAGGTGTTCGCGCTTGTAGTTGGGAAACCACTCTAATATTGGAAAATAGCGTTTCATGCCGTATGGGTTGAATGTAAGCTTTTTTGCTGGTTGCAGCACAGGATTTCGAGGAAGCAGAGTCTCCCCTTTCGCTGCAAAGGTCTGAATAGGGATGTTTGCGGGTGGTAACCTGTGTTACGGTGCCCGCGGCAATAGCAGGGGCAATACCCGCGTAAACAAAGCCGTTATTACCCATAAACCAATCCAATAACCATGCGGTTAGTGCTTTTTGCGTTACTTCTGCCCGCCTTCACTGTTGGGCAAACATGGACACAAATTCCCGATTTTCCAGACCATGAACGCGACGACGGTGCCGTGTTCGTGATTGGTAATCAGGCCTACTGCGGAACCGGGTTGCTGCCGTGGTGGTCTTCTACGCGCGATATGCATGTGCTCAATCTCGACAATGACATGTGGTCTGAAGGAAATGACCTGCCCGAAGGCGAAGAACGACAATACGTGGCTGCTTTTGCGAGTGAAACGGCCGGCTATTTTGTGGGAGGGTATATCGGTAGCAACAACTTTCTGAATGATGTATGGAAGTACAACCCGGCGTCGGGGCAATGGATGGATTTGGGCACTTGTCCGTTCGACGAGCGGGGCGGGGCGCTGACCTGGGTGCTAAACGGAACGGCCTACGTGATTGGGGGGCGCAATGCCGATAGCAACGCCCTAGATGAAGTTTGGGCCTTTGACCTTGCCACCGAAACATGGAGTGAGCGCAACCCCCTTCCCATGGGAGGACGCTGGCGGTCGGCCGGAGCTGTGCTCAACGGAGTTGGCTACCTGATTCACGGGCGCGACGAAAACGGCCACTTTCAAAAGGGCCTGTACGCATACGATTCTGAAAACGATTCATGGGACTGGCAATCAGATTTTCCGGGCGACGGACGCAGTCATGCAGCCATGGCGGCCATAGGCGAGAACTTGTTGGTGTTTGGCGGTAGCGACTCGTTGAATCAGTTTCACGGAGACCTCTGGCAATTTCATCCGCCCAGCGGAATGTGGACTCAGCTTGAAGATATTCCGGCCCCCGGTCGTCGCGGAGGAATACACTTTGCGCATGGGAATGACTTTTATTTTATCACCGGACTCGCAGCCGGGAGCGAGCATCTGAAAGAAGCGTGGAAGTACGGCTGGCCTTCAAGTGTGAATACGTTACCCGAAAAAGAACCCTTGCTGGTTTTCCCCAATCCGGCCAATGATCATCTCCGAATCGCTGAAATAGATGGTAGTCCGGGGCAGGTAACCATTTTCAATGCCGCCGGACAACCGGTATGGCACGAACCAACAGGCGAAAGCACCGACCGTATTTCATTACAACATCTTCCGAATGGGTGGTATCGTGTGGTGTTCGAAAATGCGCAGCACCGGCGTGCGGCGTCGATAGTTATTGCGCGGTAGAACGTATTCCGCTATTATTACGGCGGATACGCTCAAACGTACCCGGTTGTAAGAATTAGAAAAGTTCAAAGCTTTTGCACCTCATTCGCAATATAGTCTTTGATGGTTCCCCACAAAACAGGTTGAAGCATCTGAGGCATCTCTTCTTTTTCTGCGTCTTCGAAATAGTGCAGGCTTTTAATCACCATGAAAGTAGATCCATCCGGATATTTTTGCCAATAAAGATCAATGATTTCAGTCAACTTGAATCGCTGTAAAAGGAAATACAAATCGATGAAATACTTTCTGCTGCCACGACCGGCAATTGCGTAAAGCTTCATCGCCCCAATATCCTCCAAAGAAGCCATTCTGATTTTGGACGCAGAATGAATAGGGCGAACAAAGGATAACGATAATTCACTATATCCACTTTAATTGAATCCACGCTGAACACCTGAATACTTTTGCTGCGTTTGAGTGCTGTGACCGGGCCGAAACCGGCAAGAATTCCAGCTAAATCAAGATCTTCAAGCGGTTGAATTCCAAACAAGTCAGCATCAACCGAAACGCGATGTCCTATTTGCAACGCCAGCGCAGTGCCTCCAACCAACACAAACCGGTTCAATTCCGGTTGGTTCATCAGAAAGTCTATAAGTTCCAGAAGTCGTGGGCCGACTGCTTTTTTGTGTAGCATCGAAATGCGGTTTTGTCCAGGTTGAGGTATGCTGCGATAAAAGCCAGCGTAACGTCATCCAGGCTGCGCAGGTTGGTGGTTACTTCACGGAGCGTGTCTTTATTGTACACAGCTTGTACTATTTTCCAGTCTTCGAGTTGACCGTATTCCAACACTTGTTGAATAATTTGCGCTTTAGACCGATCAAAGTCCAGCGTGCTCCGGTCGGTGTCCCAAAACAAGTGCTTCGAAAAATCGTGTATGGTGTAATTGGCCGGCATGGGGTTTAAAATTAGGGAATAAACGCTTGCTGAATGAGAATGCGTCTCCAACACATGCCGCGGAACTATATCGCCGCCTTATTCTTATTCGCCAACTGCCCACAAGCCGCATCGATATCTTTCCCGCGGCTTCGGCGAATATTCACAATGATGTTTTTCGATTCGAGATGTGCTGCAAAGGCATCCACCTTTTCGGGGTCCGCCTGGGCAAATTCGCCGTCGTCAATGGGGTTGTATTCAATGATATTCACCTTGCAAGGCACATTTTTGCAGAACTCCGCGAGTTCCTGAGCATCGATGAGTTCATCATTGAAGTCCTTGAAGATGATGTACTCAAAAGTGACCCGTGAGCCGGTTTTGGCGTGAAAGTACTTGAGGGATTCAGCAAGAGCTTCCAGCGAATTTTGCTCGTTGATGGGCATGATATGGTTGCGCTTCTCGTCGTTGGCAGCATGCAGCGAAAGCGCCAGGTTGAAATTCACTTCATCATCTCCGAGCTTACGGATCATTTTTTCAATTCCGGCTGTACTCACCGTAATGCGGCGTGGAGAGATGTTGAGACCTTGTTCTCCGGTAATGAGCGCAATAGAATCGAGAGTATTGCGGTAATTCAACAGCGGTTCACCCATGCCCATATACACAATGTTGGATAAGGGTTTTCCGGTTCGCTCCATGGCTTCGCGGGCAATAATGGAAACCTGGTCGTAAATTTCGTCGCCACGCAAATTGCGTTCGCGTTTCAATCGGCCGGTAGCACAAAACTTACACGCCAGGCTGCAGCCTACCTGCGATGAAATACAGGCTGTGGTGCGGTTGGTGGTGGGTATCAACACGCCTTCTACCACAAAGCCGTCGTGCAGTTTAAAGCCGTATTTCACGGTGCCGTCTGTACTGACCTGCTTGTCGGCGATGGAGACCGGTAATATCTCGAAATGTTCGTTGAGCAATACCCGCGTGGCCACCGAAAGGTTGGTCATTTCGTCGATGGTGGTCGTCGATTTCTTCCATAGCCATTCGTGCACCTGTTTGGCACGAAAAGCCTTTTCGCCATGCGAGGTGAGGAACGCTGTCAGCTCCTCCAGAGAAGTATTTCTCAGGTCTTTTTTCATGGGAATATCCGTGGCAAAGGTACGGCTTATCGGGCAGCGAGCACGGTTTCGGCCACGTGCAGGTGAAAGGGCACCGTGATTTTGAAGTTTTCAACGTTGCCTTCTACGAGCTCCACGCGTTCGCCCAATTGCTCTACCACGCTGGCATCGTCGGTAAACGTAGCCGAGTAATCTTGCTCATAAGCCCGTTTGAGTAATGAGGTTTTGAAGCATTGGGGTGTTTGAATACGCACAAATCGCGAACGATCTACCCACCGGCTTTCGGAGCCATATACTTCGCGTAATGTATCATCCACCGGAAGCACCGGCACGGCAGCTCCGTACTGCTCAGCCGCAGTAAAGGCGCGTTCAATGGTTGCGGCATCCACAAATGGCCTTACGCCATCATGCACGGCAACAAGCGCTGCTTCATTCACCAGAGCCAATCCGTTTTTTACGGAGTGAAAACGCTGCTCTCCGCCGGTTGTTAACGTGTGTGGAATGTCATGCTCACAGTTGGCATACATTGCTTCCCATTCGGAGATATGATTATGCGGCAGCACCACGATTAGTTGGATGTTAGGATCATACTCTGCAAATGCGCGCAGGGTGTGGAGCAGCACCGGCTCTCCGGCGAGTGTAAGAAATTGTTTGGGACGGTCGCAACCCATGCGGGTTCCGGAGCCTCCGGCCACGATGATAACTGCCTTGCCGGGCATCACCACAGCCATTAGATGATCAGCATCGCGTCGCCGTAGGCCATAAAGCGATACTTTTCCTTGATGGCTACTTTGTAGGCCTCCATCACTTTATCATAACCTCCAAATGCGGCAACGGTCATCAAAAGTGTTGACTCCGGCGCGTGCAGGTTTGAAATCATGGCGTTTGGAATGCTGAACTCGTAAGGAGGGAAAATGAACCGGTTGGTCCAGCCTTCAAATGGCTTGAGATGACCATCGGTAGATACCGACGACTCAATGGCACGCATGGCAGTGGTGCCCACGGCGCAAACCCGCTTTTTGGCATCAATGGCGCGATTCACAATATCAGCGGCTTCCTGGGTAATAAAGGCCTGCTCAGAATCGGTTTTGTGCTTGGTGAGGTCTTCTACTTCCACCTGACGGAAGGTTCCGAGGCCTACGTGAAGCGTCACTTCGGCAAAATTCACCCCATTTAACTCGAGGCGCTTCATAATACTCTTGCTGAAGTGCAAACCGGCTGTGGGTACTGAAACCGCACCTTCGTTCTTGGCAAAAACTGTTTGAAAACGCTCCTCATCAAGAGGTTCGGCCGGACGCCCCAGGTATTTGGGGATGGGGGTTTCACCCAATTCACGCATGGTTTTGCGGAATTCCTCATAAGGCCCTTCAAAAAGGAAACGCAGGGTTCGTCCGCGCGAGGTGGTATTGTCAATTACTTCTGCCACAAGTTCATCATTCTCACCAAAGTAGAGCTTGTTGCCGATGCGGATTTTTCGGGCAGGATCCACCAGAACATCCCACAGGAGGCTTTCGCGGTTCAGTTCGCGCAGCAGGAACACCTCAATTTTTGCATTGGTTTTTTCCTTGTTGCCAAAAAGCCGAGCAGGAAAAACCCGTGTATTATTCATAATCAGCGCGTCGCCGTCCGAAAAGTAATTTACTATATCGCTGAATACTTTGTGCTCGATTTCGCCGGTGTCACGGTGCAATACCATTAATCGCGCGTCTTCACGGTTATCGGCCGGGTATTGTGCAATAAGTTCGGAAGGGAGTTTAAACTTAAACTGGGAGAGCTTCATGGAGGCGTTTTTTGTCCTGAATTTTGGGGCTGCGAAGATACGGTATCAACAGCTATTTTACAAAGTAGCTTTTTTGGTGTTGAGATGGTTGCACAAGTCATCGAGACTAAATGAGTCTGATACCTTGTAAGGGCCTGTTTGGGTGCGTCGTAAAGATATGAGGCAAGCTCCTGTTCCGAGGTGCTGTCCTACATCTCGGGCAAGCGATCGGACATAGGTACCCTTGGAGCAGCGTACCTCAAAATCCACTTCCGGTAGCCGAAACGCAGCAAGCGAAAAGGAATAAATTTCGATGGCTGCGGGTGGAATTTCCATGTCCTGACCCTTGCGGGCTGCTATGTATGCCTTTTTTCCGTCTACTTTTTTGGCCGAAAAAAGCGGAGGCACCTGCATTTGCGGTCCGCTCAGCGCGGCAAAGGCATCCAATACGGCTTCCTCAGTGATATGATGTGTAGGAATGTCTGTTTCAAAAGGTGTTTCCAAATCGTATGAAGGGGTGGTTCGGCCCAGCAGAAAGGTGCCGGTATAGGTTTTTTCCAGTCCGGTGAGCTCCTGTAGCCTACGTGTATAGGGGCCGGTGCAGATCAGCAGCAAACCCGTTGCCAGTGGGTCGAGTGTACCGGCGTGCCCCACCTTGATTTTTTTAATCCCATATGCCTTGCGGATGGCGTTGCGTAATTTGTTCACCACATCAAAGGAAGTCCACTCGAGTGGTTTGTCAACCAACAGAAGCTGGCCCGAGGGTGGATCGAGCTGTTCAGGTGCTTTAACGGGCTCTATCAAACGAAGAGGGTGTAAAGAATAACGGCCAGACTTACCGCAAAGCAGTACACGGAAAAGTACACCAACTTGCTCTTTTTCACCAGCGCAATCATCACCCGGCATGCAAATACCCCGGCGATAAAGGCTGTGATAAAACCGGCGGCGAGTTGCGGGGTTTGTGAAGACTCAAGCGATAAGCCGCCGTCCAGGATATCTTTGGCCATTTTGCCCAATATCAGCGGCACCACCATCAGGAACGAAAAACGGGCAGCCTTGGCGCGGTCAACACCCAGCATCACCGAGGTAGCAATGGTTGCTCCAGAGCGTGATATCCCCGGAAGGATGGCGATAGCCTGTGCAATTCCGATGATTGCTGCGTTGAGCGGACTTACGGGTTTATCGGTATGGCGGGCTTTGTCTGCAAGAAACAACAGCAACCCTGTAACGGCGAGCATCCCTCCAACCAGGAGCAATTGCCCGTCGAAAAGTGCCTCAATCTCATCGTTAAAGAACACCCCGATAAATGCGGCGGGAACCATGGATATCACTACTTTCCAAGCAAACAGGGTTTCTTCATTGATCCGAAACTGAAAAATACCTCGCAGCAATTCGGCCACGTCCTTGCGGTACACCACAATGGTGCTGAGTGCAGTGGCAGCGTGTACTACCACGGTAAACATCAAGCTCTCGGCGGGAAGGCTTTCATCGCCCAGTATGGCTTTGCCAATTTCAAGGTGGCCGCTGCTGCTCACCGGTAAAAATTCGGTGAGGCCCTGGATGATTCCCAGGATAATGGCTTCAATAATACTCATGGATGTAGGCGTGTTGTGGCCGACCTAGTCGCCCTTTTTCATGATGGCGTAAAACACCACTGCGTAACCTACCAGCGCAACGATAGGTGCAACGGTAATCCGTCGCGGACTGAACACTTCGTAGTTAAACACGTTGGGGTCGTCGCTTCCGCCACCAATCATCAGCAAAAATCCGATGATAATCAGCGCGAGCCCTACGGCCAAAATCAGGTAATTGATTCGGGTAAAGGCAAATTGGTCTTTGGGTTCTTCGGTCATGCGTCAAAAATAATCAATACAAATCATCCAGCTTTAGGCGCAGGTATCTTCCCACTGCCAAAAAAGTTGAAACGAGTGAAATCAATATCCCCGCAGCCAGCACAATGGCCAGCACGTACAAGAAGGTCTCGAGATCCTGAAGCTCAAAGAAATCGGGCATTTCCTGCTGCGCGATGTATATCAGCGCGGCCAGCATTCCCGCGGCAATCACCGCTGCATAAAAGCCATTGAGCACTCCCTGCCAGATAAACGGCCTGCGAATAAACCACGATGTTGCCCCCACCAGTTGCATACTGCGAATGGTAAAACGTCGTGCATACATGGATAGACGAATGGTGTTGTTAATGAGCGCCACGGCCACCAGTAGCAGCAAACCGCTGAAAACAAGTAAAATCAATGTGATTTTATTCACGTTTTCATACACCTGCTGAATGAGATCGGGGCTGTAAGCCACCTCGTGTACCAACGTGTTTTTCTGAAGGTCTTCGGCAATCCAGAGAATGGAATCGGGGTGGGCATATTCGGCCCGAAGCCGAATATCAATGCTCGGAAGCAGTGGGTTGAAGCCGAGAAATTCAATAAAATCCTCGCCCAATTCTTCCTTGAGGGTGTTGGCCGCTTCTTCTTTGCTCACATAACGGGTCTCGCGCGGGTAGCCTTGTGTGTCTATGGTTTTTTTGAGCTGGATGATGTCCACCTCGCGCGCATCATCGCTCAGAAAAACCTGCACCTGTATGTTCTCCTTAACATACACCGCCAGTTTGCGGGCGTTGAGTAACAACAGTGCCGCAGCTCCAATCATAAAAAGCACCAGCGAAATACCAATAATGGTGCTGGCTGCAGAACTACGGGCTCTTTTTTTGGCGTACTTGTCTTTCATGCTCTGACAAACGGCGCTAAAGTAACAAATGATTGTGCGTGGGCACAAAAAAAGAAGTCAGGGAGCAAAATTACTAACTTCGCCACCCCTTAAACCCATGCCCTTCGGGGCGGCATTCAGAACCATGAAAGATTACCGTCATCAGGACATTGAGCGCAAATGGCAGAAGCGCTGGAAGCAAAACGAAACCTACCGTGTAACCCAAGATTCAGAGCGCCCTAAGTTCTACGCACTCGATATGTTTCCCTACCCCTCGGGCGCTGGCCTGCACGTGGGCCATCCGCTCGGCTATATCGCCTCGGATATTCACGCGCGCTACATGCGACACAAAGGCTACAACGTACTTCACCCCATGGGCTTCGATTCCTTTGGATTGCCCGCAGAGCAATACGCCATTCAAACCGGGCAGCACCCTGCCGTTACTACCGAAAACAACATTGCGCGCTACAAAGAGCAGCTCGGTAAACTGGGCTTCAACTACGATTGGAGCCGCGAAGTACGCACTTCCGATCCGGACTATTACCGATGGACGCAGTGGATTTTCAAACAGCTCTACAACGCGTGGTACAACAAGGAGAGCAACAAGGCCGAGCCCATTGCCACCCTTATCGAAAAGTTTGAGCAAAACGGCAGCTACAATGTGCAGGCGCACGTCGAGCCCAACTGGTGGAAATCACTTTCGCCCGAAGCATTTCCCTTTTTTGGCGAGCATTTTCGCGGTGAGTTTACCGCCACCGACTGGAAGAGCATGAACGAAAAACAGCGCGAATTGCTGCTAATGCATTTCCGCCTTACGTACCTTGCCGATACCATGGTAAACTGGTGTCCGGCCCTGGGAACCGTGCTGGCTAACGACGAGGTGAAAGACGGCCGCTCTGAACGCGGCGGACACCCCGTAGTGCAAAAACGCATGCGGCAGTGGAGCATGCGGATTACAGCCTTTGCACAGCGCCTGCTGGATGGATTAGAGACCATCGACTGGAGCGACCACATCAAAGAAATGCAGCGCAACTGGATTGGGCGCTCTGAAGGTGCTTCCATCTGGTTTGAGCTGGACGGGCACCCCGAAAAGATTGAGGTGTTTACTACGCGTCCCGATACCATTTTCGGTGCTTCGTTTATGGTGCTTGCGCCCGAACACGAGCTGGTTCAGCAAATCACCTCAGCCGAGTACCGCGATAAAGTTGCGGACTACCTTCAACAGGCATCCCTCAAAACCGAGCGCGACCGACAGAGCGACGTGAAAAACGTAACGGGCCAATTTACCGGAGCCCACGCTATTCACCCGTTCTCGGGAGAGAAAATTCCGGTTTGGATTGCCGATTACGTGCTGGCCGGATACGGCACCGGGGCTATTATGGCTGTTCCCGCCGGCGACCAGCGCGACTGGGATTTTGCGCGAAAGTTTGACATTGACATTCCCGAAATATTTGAAGGCGTTGACATCAGCGAGCAGGCCTGCGACGACAAAACGGTGAAACTCGTCAACTCGGGTTTTCTCACTGGCATGACCCCCGAAAAAGCGATACGTCTGTGCATTGAAGAACTGGAAAAAGCAGGCATCGGACAGGGCAAAATCAACTACCGATTGCGCGATGCCGTGTTCAGCAGGCAGCGCTACTGGGGAGAGCCTTTTCCGGTGTATTACAAGGACGACGTGCCGCACTTGATTCCGGACGACCAGCTTCCGGTAGAACTCCCCGACGTGGACAAATACCTGCCCACCGAAGATGGTGAACCCCCGCTGGCCCGTGGACGAAAAGAAGACTGGAATGTGTTTGAGGGCGACCGCATGGAGTACAACACCATGCCGGGCTGGGCGGGAAGCAGTTGGTACTTTCTGCGGTACATGGACCCGCACAACCAAACCACCTTTGCAGACCGAGCAAAAATCGACTACTGGAAACAGGTGGATTTATACATCGGCGGGGCAGAGCACGCCACCGGCCACCTGCTTTACTCGCGCTTTTGGACCAAGTTTTTGTACGACCTCGGACATATCGGGTTCGACGAGCCGTTTAAAAAGATGATCAACCAGGGGATGATACTGGGGCGGAGTAGTTTTGTGTATCGCCTTATGATTCAAACAATCCATCTCGTTAAGGAGGGTGAAACAGTTCGCTTTTATAGCCAGAGGGAATTACCTCAGATTTTAGTGCCCAAATCTTATTACGACTTCCACAATGAATGGAAGCACTTTGATGATAATCAATCAAAAAGAATCAATGACATTCTTGAGAAGATTAGGCTAAAGCTGGAGGCAAACCCTGCCAATGCAAACAGAAAATGGCATGCACAAGCTGTAGGAGTTCAAAAGCTTCACATTCCAATTGACTGTGTTGATAATGACATTCTAGACGTAAGAAAACTAGGGACATCTGTTTCAGAGTTTGATAACGCTATTGTTGTGACGGACGACAACGGGAATTACCACTGCGGCCACGAAGTCGAAAAAATGTCCAAATCCAAATTCAATGTGCAAACGCCCGATGAACTCGTAGAGCAATTCGGCGCTGACACCTTGCGCATGTACGAAATGTTCCTCGGTCCGCTGGAGCAAAGCAAACCCTGGGACACGAAGGGGATCAATGGCGTGTACAACTTCCTCAGAAAACTCTGGCGTCTGACCCACGAAAAAGACGGTGCAATGCGCGTAACCGACGAAGCCCCCACCCGTGATGAACTGAAAGCAGTGCACAAAGCCATCAAGAAAGTAAGCGAAGACCTGGAGCGACACGCCTACAACACGGTGGTGAGTACGCTGATGATCTGCGTCAACGAACTCAGCGATCTGCAGTGTTCCAAGCGCGAAATCATCGAACCGTTGGCGATTTTGCTTTCGCCCTACGCGCCGCATTTTGCAGAAGAGCTGTGGGAAAAGCTGGGGCATTCTAAATCTATAACCGAACAAGGCTGGCCCGAGCACAACGAAGGCTACCTGGTAGAAAACAGTTTTGAGTACCCTGTTTCGTTCAACGGCAAAACGCGGTTTAAGCTGGAGCTTCCTTTAGGCCTCGACAAAACCGAAGTAGAGAAAGCTGTGCTTGCCGACGAGCAAAGCGCCAAATACCTGGAAGGCAAGGCTCCGAAAAAGGTCATTGTGGTTCCCGGCAGAATTGTAAATGTGGTGGTGTAGGGTAGGAACTGTTATTTACCGATTCGCCAAAACCTGTTGTATGTCAACCGCCGAACTAATTTTCTAGTTCCGTTAAAATCATTAAATGAAATTTCGGCCAATTTCGGTTGATTCATTTTTATGATTTCTTCTGTGGCATTTGCGATAATGCCCGGATTGTTGTCTTCAAGCGCCTTTTTAGTGAGTCGAATGCAAGCTCTCTCCAAAGGTCTGCTGCTGAAAGCGATGACTGTAGCTGCAAATTTTGTAATTCCATACTGGTGTGGTGACGACCAGCAACCGCCGCGAATCTCATTGTACAGCAGAAAGGGTATCATCTCGATAGGGTAATCTTTCAGACCCTCTCTCCACTCGCTTATAGCGCGTTTTGAACGAGCGTTACCTTCGAGTTCGCACCTTTGCAACAGTTTTGCAGCGTCATAAGAATCTTCAACACGCTCAAACTGGTTTGAGCCATAGTGACCGTATATGCTTCTGATGGTATTGCTGAATCCGGTAATAAAAGCGCGTTGAGGGTTAAGCTTTTTTGCACCATTCATAAAGTCACTGGCTTTTCCAGCCCCTCCTGAAACACCTATACGTCGAAGATAGTCAATTGAGTCTTGTGTGCTCGCTGGTTCGATATTAATAACTGTTTGTGGTCGGCCCAGTTTTTTGGCTATGAGTTTAGAAATGTGACAGTCAATACGATCGCCCAATTTGTCGTCGTATTTAAAGGTTACGAATTGGGTGCGCTTCAATGCCTTTTTTGATGTGCAGGCGGCAATGAGTCTTGAATCCAGACCACCAGTCAGAGTGAGGTATATGTCGTAATGTTCTGCCAGTGAGTCAATAATGTGTCGAATTTCATTGCTCGCCCTTTGTAGTTCTTTGTTTGGGTCGTCTGTCTTTTCAAAATCTGTGGGTCTGGGCCAATGTCGTTGTACCCTCCAGGTATTGGTGTGTAATGCAAAATTGGGAAGAAGCCGGGCCACGTCGTCAGTTCTTGTGAGACCAGCCGGGTATGATTGACAAGCCAGGGTGCAAATGGGGTCTTTCAGTGCTGCTCTCAGGTACTCATCCGAAGGGTTTTTAATCAAGCTCCAGGTGGAGGCGATAACAGGGTGGTCCAGTGAATATACTGCTGCAAGTGCCCCCAAGGGGTCCAAATCAAATCTGGCTACGTTCGGAGAATCTATAAAGGAAACATATCGACCTCGAATGGTGCTGAGCCAGTCTGAAAACCCCGAATCAGCTTCGGTGGCACTGCGTGGTAGTTTGATTTGAGCACCGTGTTTGAGCAGGCCGTGATCATCAATGGCGGTTCCCAGCAGAAATCCAACATGTCGTTCCTCTTCGTCCGTTAACCGGATCATCGGCAAATCCGGACACGTGTAGAAATGCCATTTGTTCAATGAATTTTGTGCCCAACCCTCGCCGCCTTGATTGCTTGCGCCAGCGCTAATGAAGAACTGAAAATAATGAAAATGATCTGAGTATAACGGTGGGGCTATCAGAGAGTCACTGTTATGCGAGATGGCGGGCCGGCTTCCTCCTTCGTGGTGCTGATCTGTAGTCATTAAGGGGTGTTGCTTGGTAAATTTGTCATCGGGTATGGCTCACAGGAATCTATCTGTTGTTGGTTGTAACGTCAATGTACGATGAACTCAGAATTGAACCACTTCAACCGCATACGCGCAAAGGTAGTAATCCGATTGTTGCCTCTTCCAAAATTCAGATGCATGGAAATCCCTTTCCTGCAATTGTAAAATGGCTTTGGCGAGGGGCTGCAGGTTACACCCTGTCCTGAAATACCCACCAGAGCTCAGGTTCCAGCACAAATAACACAAGTGCTACCGTTTTGATATGTAGTATTGGTTTCATCATACCTGAAGGTACGGAGATTCGGGGCGATTAGTCAGCGCATTACGAGGCACGGTGCTTATGGGTTCATTATCGGACAAATTGTGTTTTTTTGTAACGTCCGTACCCGGTCAGGCAATGGAAGACACACCCGTATATACAGCCATTATTGTTGATGACGAGCAGCATGCCCGCGCCAATCTGGCCATGATGCTTTCGGATTATTGCCCGGATATACGCGTGGTGGCCGATGCAGGGAGCGTGGAAGAAGCCGTACGGGTTGTTGATACGCATCGTCCGCAGTTCATTTTTCTGGATATTCGGATGCCTTCGGGAGCAGAGGGCTTTACACTGTTGCGCCAACTACCCGAATACCCATACCTTGTGGTTTTTGTCACCGCATTCAGAGATTATGCCCTGCAGGCGCTCAATGCCAACGCGGTGCATTACTTGTTGAAGCCTGTTGATCCTGAAGACCTGCAAGCCGCAGCCGAAAAGCTTCGCAAGTTGGCGGGAACCATCCGCAACAATCCAAACGAGCAACAGGCCTATCAGGAAAAGCTATGGCAGTTTCTGGAGGAGCTTTACGGCGAACGGCAGCGCATTGCCATTCACCATGCCCGCGGCATTCGCATGGTGAAAGTGGCCGATATTGCTTACGTACAAGCCGAGGGGAACTGTGCCCTTATTGTACAGAGGGATGGCAGCCGCTACCTCGATACACGCACCCTCAAGGTGTATGAAGAACTGCTGCCTGCTTCAACTTTTCACCGTGTGCACCGATCCTACCTGGTAAACATGCAATGTGTTTCTGAGCTGACCCGCAATGACCACCCCGAACTTTTACTGACAGATGGCACCCGTATTCCCGTATCGCGCACCCGCATTTCGGAGGTGATAGAAGCCCTTTCGGTATCCCGATAAACCGTTTACTCAATCATAGACGTCATTCGCTCAACCAATCCCTGGGTTGGCCATCTGGCCGTTGTTCAGCCTTGAAGCTATGCCTAACTTCAGACCATTCGAACCCTCAAAAACCCATAATTATGAAACTACGAGCAATGATTGTTGACGACGAGTTCAACGCGAGCAGCAACCTTCAGATGATGTTGCAGGATTTTTGTCCGGAGGTAGAAGTAACAGCTATTTGCAACTCAGCCGCCGAGGCGAGGGAGGCATTGGAAGAGCACGATGTAGATGTGGTATTTCTCGATATTAAAATGCCGGGTGAAGACGGGTTTTCAATGCTTTCGTCACTTCCGTCGCACGATTTCTCAGTGGTTTTTACCACCGCGCACAACGAATTTGCCCTAAAGGCTTTTCGGGCAGGCGCCATTGATTACCTGGAAAAACCAATCAGTGTAGATGACCTGCAGCAGGCCGTGGCCAAGGTCATGCGAATGCATCAGGCGGGGACTACCAATACCTCAGATTATCCCAGCCTTGAAGAAATGTTCAAGCATATTTCCGCCCAGCGCAATCCCGAAAAAATGGCCATCCCCACTCGCGACGGCTATTTGATTGTGGACAACAAAGAGATAGTGCGCCTGGAGGCATGCGACAGCTACACCAACATTTACCTCAGCAACGGCAAGCGTTATATGAGCAGTAAAAACATCAAGGTGTATGAAGATATGTTGAGTAAACGCGACTTTTTCCGCACCCACAAATCGCATATCATCAATGCGCGCCATCACCTCAAGGAATTCAGCCGCGCTGACGGTAATTTTGCTATCTTGTCCGATGCCTCAACAGTTCCGGTGTCACGTCGTAAGTTACCTGAATTTTTGGGGCACATCGCCAGTTTCTGAGGGGTGTTCACAATGTATTGTTATGGCTCAGCGGCTCTTGATATGCATGGTAAGCTTGTTGGTTGCGTTGGCAGCCGGGGCACAGCAATTTGGTTTTATCCACCACAGTATTGAAGATGGACTCGCACAAAGCCAGGTGCGTGCAATAGCGCAAGACAGCAGGGGTTTTTTGTGGTTCGCCACCATGGGTGGGGTGAGCCGTTTCGACGGAAATCAGTTTTTGAACTATGCCGCCTCCGATGGCCTTGTTGACAACCAGGTAAATTGCATCTATGAATGCTCAGACGAAGGCTTGTGGTTTGGGTGTTCCGGCGGTATTTCAGTTTTCAATGGCACACGATTTTTTCCTTATCCGCTACCCAAGCCATGGCAAAACAATATGGTATTGAGCCTCGTGGAAGAATCTCCCGGCAAACTACTGATTGCCACCAACGGAGGAGGGCTGATTCGCTTTAATACCGCTACAGTAAGCTACGAGCAGGTGGACGAATTCACTTCCGACTCGTTTATCCGCATTCTGTTGCGCACACCCTCTGATGACCTGCTTGTGGGAGGCAGGTCCGGGTTGTATCGCTCCCCCAACTTTCAACTGGACAAGCTGGAGCCTTTGTTGAGCGGGGTGAGCATCAGCGACGTGGTGCTTGGCGACGACGATCTGGTTTGGGCAGCCAGTTTCGGCAGTGGCGTGTTCAGGCTTGAAGGCAATACCGTGCAAAATATCACGGAAGGAGAAGGTCTGCAAAACAACTTTGTGCGCGAAATTTCCCGCGACCGTGACGGAAACCTGTGGGTGGCGTCGCGCTCCGGATTGAACAAACTCACATCCGATGGTCAGCCCAAATTCACCACCAACATCGGGCTGAACTACGAGAACATCAAAACACTTTTTCTGGATCGCGAAGAAAACCTCTGGATTGGCACCGACGGTAAAGGTGTGTTTCGGTTTACCGGCGAACGATTTGTTACATTTTCGCAGCGCGACAGTCTTGTGAGCGACATTGTGATGGCAATTCAGCGAGACAGAAACAACCATTTATGGCTGGGATCTTACGACAACGGGGCATGCCGTATAGGTCCGGAAGGTGTGCGCGGCTTCAGTACCGACAACGGGTTGCTGCACAACACTATCTGGAGCCTTCAGGTTGACGTAAAGGGGCATGTGTGGTTCGGAACCAACGTTGGAATCAGCCGATACGACGGTCGCAGTTTTACCAATTACACAGGTCCCACTGCCGACACCTATTTTGACCGTGTTACTGCTGTGCGCGAAGACTCTAAAGGGCGCATGTGGTTTGGAGTAGTAAACGGTGTTGCGCGCTATGAAAACGGCAGATTTGTGCCCGATTCGCTGATGCCTGATTTTCCCGGCAAGCGGGTCCGCAACATCTTTGAGGATACCAACGGCACGATGTGGTTTGGTACCGAAAACGGATTGGTAGCCTCCGCAAATGGCAGTTACAAGCTCTACGCATTACCCGATGACCCCCGCAACCAGGTGGTGTACAGTTTGGCCGAGGACAATCAACAGCAATTATGGGTTGGGAGCAAACGCGGTCTATTTGCCTTGCAAGGCGATTCTTTGGTGCAAGTGGTATTTAGCAGTGGATTTGGCTCCAATAACATCAACTTTTTGGCTCACAAGCTGGGGCTGTTGTACATCGGTACCAATAATGGCCTGTTTGTGCTGGATACGCGAAGTTACCATGCGAATGGGGAAGTAAAAACACAGCACTTCACCGATCAGGAGGGTTTACCCAGCCTGGAGTGCAACCAAAACGCAGTATTTCTGGACGACGACGGTCATTTGTGGTTCGGAACTACCGAGGGCGTGATTCGCTACGACGCCACCGAAAACCCTTTTGACGCAGTGCCTCACGAGCCGCGCGTGCTTATTAACAGCGTGAAACTTGTGCTGGAAGACCGAAACTGGGAGGAGATTGCCGCAACGATCGACCCGCGCACCGGGCTTCCTATCGGATTGGAACTGGACCCCACCAACAATCACCTCACTTTTGAGTTTGTGGGTTTGTATTTTAGCAACCCCTCCAAGGTTGAATTTCAATACATGCTCGAGGGAATCGATGAAGCCTGGTTGCCGGCAACCTCCACCAACTACGCAACCTATGCTTCATTGCCACACGGAACCTACCGTTTTAAAGTGCGTGGCCGGATTGCTGGCAACGAGTGGACTGAAACCTACGACTCTTTTGCTTTCACCATTCTCACACCTTTTTATCTCACCTGGTGGTTTATTCTTTTGCTGGTGATAGCCCTCATTTTATTGGTAGCGGCCATAGTTACTGCGCTTCTTCGTCAGGAAGCACGCAAACGCATTACCCAGCAGCTCGAGTACACATCCCGTATGCTTGCCCTTGAGCAGCAAGCCCTCAACTCAAGCATGAACAGACACTTTATATTCAACGCGCTCAATTCTATTCAATACTACATCAACCGGCAGGACCGGCTCAGCGCCAACAAGTACCTTTCGAGCTTCGCCAAACTGATCCGCAAAAATCTCGACAGCTCGCAAAGCAATTTTACCACCCTCGCCGATGAACTTGAACGCATCAACCTCTATCTTTCCCTCGAAAACATGCGCTTTCCTGATAAATTTGAATACCACCTGCAGGTGGATCCTTCCATTGATACACATCATGTGAAAATTCCAGCCATGCTTTTTCAGCCATACCTGGAAAACAGTATTTGGCACGGAATCCTCCCCAAAAAAGAAAAAGGCAACCTCGAATTGACGGTGCGTAAACAAGGAGAGGACGTAGTGATTCGGATTACCGACGATGGAATAGGGATTGAAAAAAGCCGTGAGATGCGGGCATCTACCGAAAATCAACACATACCTCAAGGGATGTTGATCAATCGAAACCGTATTGACCTTTTCCGAAAGATGACCGACCAAAACTTCGGTATTGACGGGCCTCACGACCGGGTTAGCCCCGACGGTGTAACCCTGGGAACTGTGGTAGAAATCACATTTCCGTTAAAAAGTGTGATGGAAAACGGTGTAGGTACTTGATTTTCTCGCGGAAAATACTTAGGTTTGTGAGGTAAGTTTAAAGGACATGAAAACATCTCGTATCATACTTTGGGTTTTTGCGCTGGGGTTGATGACTTCCTGCGAGAAATTTGAGCTCAATGAGCACTGCCCGAAAGACGACCCGTCTGTGGATGCACAGCAGGCCCGGGCCATGGTGAACGATGATTCCGATCAGGAAGACGGCGTGAATCGTGCACTGGGTAATACCCTTGACGCCACAGGCGATCCGCTAATCCAGCAAAACTCAACTTCGGGAGGCAATACGGGAGGAGATCAAACCTCCGACGACGATTTTGTAAATGATGACAGCGACAACGAAGAAGAAGTAACCACCGCGAAGCAGCCCTCGGGTTCTTCAGGAGGTGGGAACGGCCCCAAATCAGGCCGCCCATAATTATACAACTCCAAGAGCATTTTAAAGCGTGGAAATTTTAACCTTCCACGCTTTTTTTATGCCATCATTTTCGTATCTTGAAGAAGTGATGACAATGCTCTATACCCTGTATTCATTCGTGTTGGATGATCCAATGCGGGATTGTACCAAAGTGGAAACCGGGCCAATTGTTGTTCGAAAAGCCAAACCAAAATTTCGTAATTCTTTACATGTCTAACAAGGCCTCAGACCAACTTTTCAACCTTATAAAGTCGCTCACCACCCCCGAGAAGCGATATTTTAAGGTGTACTCAACTCGCCATGCCACGCTTGGCTCCAAAGGTGTTTATCTCAAGCTTTTTGAAGCCATTAATAAACAAGCCGAGTACGACGAAGAGGCCATCCTGAAAAAGTTCAAAGGGCAGGCCATTATCAACCGGTTTTCCATCTCCAAAAACAGACTGTATCACAGCATTTTACGAGCGCTCGACTCTTACTACTACGACAGTTCTGTGGACGCTGATTTGCGCAGGTTGCTTCACTCAGTTGAAATTCTCTACAAAAAGTCGCTCTACGATCAGGCCTTTAAGCTGATGAAAAGTGCCAAGCGCATCGCCTACGAGCAACAGAAGCACACCATTCTGATTGAAATCCTGAACTGGGAGAAGATGCTGATTGAAAAAGACAACTACGAAGGGGTATCGCAAGAGTCTATCGATGAAATCCTGAAGGAGGACAAGCGGATTGCAAGCCTGATTGATGCATACAATGAGTTCTGGAATGTAAAAAGCCACCTGTTTCACCTGCTTTTTCGCAAGGGCAAGGCACGTTCCGAAGAAGAGATTCAGGAGTTCAAGGCACTCATGGATCATACGCTCCTGCACCGTTCAGACGACGAAATATCGGTACACACCCGTTACCTCTATTATCACATTTACAGTGCGTATTATTTCGGTACAGGTGATTACAAACAATGTTACAGTTTTCTCACCAAAAACATCGCTTTTATTGAGGCAAACAATGTGCTGTTTCAGGAGGAGCCCAATACCTATGTGTCGGTACTGACCAACGCCATTTATGTGGGGATGCAGCTAAAGCGCTACGAAGAGGCTTTTGCCTACCTCGAAAAGTTGCGACGTGTGCCCGAGAAGCTGGTGATTCCGCAAAACGAAAATCTTGAAATACGGCTTTTCAGCTCGGCTACAAGTATTGAACTGGCACTCTATGCCCTTACTGGCGAGTTTGAAAAGGGCCTCGATATTATTCACGAGGTGGAAAACGGACTGGTGCGGTTTTACGACAAGCTGAGCAGTGTGCGCAAGGCAGCCTTTTACTTCAGCATCGCCATTATCTATTACGGTGCCGGCGACTTATCGCAGGCGCAATACTGGATCAACGAATTGCTCAATACCATTAACGTGGATGAAAGCGAGGATATTCACTGCTTTGCCCAGATTATGAACCTGATCATTCAGCTCGACAGGGGCAAAAACAAGCTGGTGCCCTACGCCCTCAAAAGCACGTCGCGTTATCTTCAATCGCGCAACCGGGTGTACAAATTTGAATCGGTAGTGCTCGATTTTATCCGCCGATCGCTCAAAGCCCGCTCCATTGAAGACCGCGAGCGCATTTACGAAGACCTTGTTATCTCCCTCAAGGAGTTGCGTGCCGATCCATTTGAGAGCACGGCTTTTGAGTACTTTGATTTTGTGAGTTGGGCCGAAAGCAAGCGCTACAACCGACCGTTTAAAGAGCTGGTAAAAGAAAAAGCGAGCCTGGGAGCTTAGTCGTTTTTGAGGCCATCCCAGCCCTGAGCCGTAAGCGGGTGCTGGGTTTGGTCGCGCGTTACGAGCACAGCTCCTGCCGAAGCTGCTGTTATGTGACCAATGGGTGTGAAGTGCGGGTCGTTGCGCAGTTTCTCGTAATCATTTGGGTGAATGGTAAAGAGCAACTCGTAATCTTCGCCACCGTTTAGTGCGCACATCGTGGGGTCGAGATTAAAATCGCGGGCGCGATCGGCGGTCATGGGATCAATCGGAATTTTCTCTTCGTAAAGTGCGCAACCCGTGTTGGAGGCCTTGCACAGGTGCAGAACCTCCGAGGCAAGGCCATCGCTGATATCAATCATCGAGGTGGGTTTCACACCGCGCTCAGCAAGGGTTTTTACCACATCGGTGCGCGGCTCGGGTTTGAGCTGCCGCTCCAGAATGTAGTCATTGCCTTCCAGGTCGGGTTGTACTCCTTGGGTGCTTTGAAAAACAGCTTTTTCGCGTTCCAGCAACTGCAGGCCCATATAGGCGCCGCCCAAATCGCCGCTCACCATCAGGATGTCGTTTTCCTGAGCGCCCGAACGAAACGCCACATGTTCCGAAACGGCTCTACCTACTGCGGTAATGCTGATGACCAGCCCGGAGCGCGATGAGGTGGTGTCGCCACCCACAATGTCTACCCCGTATCGCTCTGCTGCCGAGCGCATACCTGTGTACAGCTCTTCTACGGCTTCCAGCGTGTACTTGCTAGACAGTGCCAGCGATACCAACACCTGCTCGGGCAGGGCATTCATGGCGCAGATGTCTGAGAGGTTTACCACAATGGCTTTGTACCCCAGGTGTTTGAGGGGGGTGTAAACCATGTCGAAATGTACGCCTTCAACCAGCATATCGGTGCTCAGCAGGAGCACTTCATTGCCCGCCGAAATCACCGCAGCGTCATCACCTACGCCCAACAGGGTAGATGAATGGTGATTTATTAATCCGTTGGTAAGATGGTCAATCAGGCCAAATTCGCCCAGCGCCGAAATAGGGGTTTTGTCTTTGTTTTCAAGCATGGGAGCAAAGGTAGGAGGTTTTGGGGAGTGTCAATCAATGGATATGGTGCAGCAGATGATGGGAGACTCGCACCGATTAAATTAAGAACAGCGGCTACTATGCCCTTCAAAATGGACCACGCAAATGCCGGGTTTGCGAACCGGTGGGCAGTGATTCTTCATCCTTAAGACAAACGCCGCACTCCTTACAAAGTACGCCCGATGCGGAATAACCTCTTTTTTTCGGTTAACTTTCGCCACCTTGCGCATACGAGCAATCCAAAACGGGCGTTTAGCATAACTCCATGAGTCTTTACTCACAAAAACAACGTTGGAAACTGCTGCTGCTATCACTGGCTGCAGTTATTATTGGGGTATCCATGTGGTACTCCAACCTGATGGTTACCAATGTTCGGACGGATGAACGCCGCAAGGTAGAGCTTTGGTCGCAAGCTATTGAACAACGCGCAACACTTGTAAACTATACCAACAAGCTGTTTGATACCCTCCGAAATGAGGAGCGCAAAAAAATGGATACCTGGGCCAAGGCAACAGCTCGAATCAATGTGGCAAGCAACGAAGAGCTTACCTTTTTGATTGATATCATCACCAAAAACACCACCATTCCGGTAATCATTGCTGACGCTGCAGGGAACATAGTCACAGACCACAACCTTCCCGATCATTATTCTCATGAACAGAAGACAGAGGCGCTGCAGAAAATGAAGAACCAATACCCGCCCATTGAGATTGACATTTACGCGGGTATGAAGCAGTATTTGTACTACCGTGACTCGCGTATTATCACAGAGCTTGAGGATGTGCTGGGCGACATTATCAATTCATTTATCAACGAAACGGTGATCAACGCGGCTTCTGTGCCGGTCATTCTCACCGACTCTACCATGACAAGAGTCATCAGTCATGGAAACATTGATCCTGTTGTGATGGCCGATTCGCTGCAGCTTCAGGAGAGAATTCGCACCATGGCATTGGCAAACCCGCCTATACAAGTAATGCTGGGCGATCAACAGCATTTAATTTTTCACGAAGACTCTGTGATTCTCACCCAGCTGCGTTATTACCCCATCGTACAATTTGTGATTATCGGACTCTTTTTGCTCATTGCTTATTTGCTGTTTAGTACCTTCCGAAAAGCTGAGCAAAACCAGGTTTGGGTGGGTATGGCCAAAGAAACCGCGCACCAGTTGGGTACTCCGCTCAGCTCGCTGATGGCATGGGTGGAACTGCTCGACGCAAAAGGCGTGGATGAAGAAACCCTCAAAGAGCTGCAGAAAGACATTGACAGATTAAACACCGTAACCGAGCGCTTTTCGAAAATCGGTTCCAAAACCGAACTTGAACGCCTCAATGTGCGCGAAGTAGTTCACGCCACACTGCGCTATTTGGCACCGCGGGTCAGCAGTAAAGTGCAATTCAGCATTGCGCCCGACGAAGAAACCGAAATCATGGGACAGGTAAATGCGCCTCTTTTTAGCTGGGTGATAGAAAACCTCTGCAAAAATGCCATTGATGCCATGAACGGCGAAGGCTTCATTCATGTTGAAATTTTTGAAGAAGGAGCCTGGGTGATTATGGACATAACTGACACGGGAAAAGGTATTTCGAGAGCAAATCTCAAGGCCGTTTTTAAGCCCGGCTATACCACCAAGAAAAGAGGGTGGGGACTGGGTTTATCGCTCTCCAAGCGCATTATTGAGAACTATCACCACGGCAAAATTTTCGTGAGGCGCTCAGAGTTGAACAAGGGAACCACTTTCCGCATTCAACTGCGCAGGTGATGGCCGGAGTGTACTTTCATATTCCTTATTGCAAAAAGGCCTGTCACTATTGCGACTTTCATTTTTCTACCAACACACGTACCCGCTCCGCCATGGTAGATGCCATGGTGCGTGAGCTGCAATTGCGCCATCACAGCCTGAAGGAACGGAGCATAGAAACCATCTACTTTGGCGGTGGTACGCCCAGCTTGCTAAGCCAAGCGGAAATCCAAAACCTGATTCAGGCCGTAGCGCAACACTTTGTCATATCAGACGATGCTGAAATTACCCTTGAAGCCAATCCCGACGATCTTCAACCCGAAACCCTGAGCGCTTTGCGCAGCGCAGGCATCAACCGGCTGAGCATCGGAATCCAATCGTTTTTCAATGAGCACCTGCGCTGGATGAACCGCGCGCACAGTGCGGAACAAGCCAAACGATGTATTCCGCTGGCACACGAGGCAGGTTTTCAAAATATTACTGCTGATTTGATTTATGGTTTCCCGGGGCTTTCCGACGAGCAATGGGATGAAAACATTTCTACACTCATCGCACTTGGTGCACCGCACATTTCATGCTACAGCCTTACCGTTGAGCCCGGCACCGCGCTGCATCATTTTGTTGAAAGCGGCAAGCAACCTGCGCCCGATGATGACGCACAGGTACGGCATTTTCTGCACCTGGTTCAACGCCTTACCGGGGCCGGTTATGAACATTACGAGGTGTCGAATTTTGCGATTCCCGGTTATCGCTCAAGGCACAACAGCGCCTATTGGAGCGCTGCGCCTTTCCTCGGAATCGGGCCGTCGGCACATAGTTTTACAGGAACCGAGCGCTGCTGGAACATCGCCAACAATCACCAGTATCTGAAAAGCATAGAGCAGGGGCAATTACCTCTCACGTGCGAGCCGGTAACCCAACAAACAGCCTGTAATGAGTATTTGCTAACGGGTTTGCGAACGGCCGCAGGTATAGACCTCAACCACGTGAAGACTCATTGGAGCTACCCCGTTGAAGAACGTTTTGCAAGCTACATTCAAGGTCTGGTAAACAACGGCAGAGCGACCTGCAGTCAAGGTAAACTCAAGCTCACCACCGAGGGCATGCTCTGGGCAGATGCCATTGCTGCTGAGTTTTTTCAAAACGATTAGTTTTACTCGTAGCTGCCCACAGGTCGTATAACCTGATAAACCCCACTTAGGTCGTAAGTGCGGTAACGACCAGGGGCATTGCGGTGTTCGCCGCCATAGCTGAGGGTGGTGCCAATCATTCGCTCTTCGTCTTCCCAGTACACAAAAATGCCGCTGTGCACGGTTCCGTAACTATAGTTAACGTGATAGAGCCAGTCGCCCGGGGCAATGTCGAACAGGGTTGCATAAGGCCCTGTCTCTTTTGACTGAAAAACAGTTTCGCGCTGGGCCGAATACCCTGCCCGCCTGAAAACTTCGTTGATATAATCCCAACATGATCCGCGCACAATTAATCGCTCTTCCAACGCCATTTTTCTTCCTTCACTCAATACGGAACGGGCTGCGCTGTCCGCATCCCACTCTGCGCGCAGCAATGGGTCGCTGGGTGGCGACGGAATCTCTGCTGATTCTGCGGACTTCGGAAAATCAATGTGAACCCCATCAACGCCAATGGGCGGCGAGCTTGCCGGTGGAGGAGTCATGGCAATGTTCTTTTTGCTTCCGCATGAAGTCAGCACAGCGAAAGCAGCAAATAGCACGCAAGTATGGAAATAGAGCAATCGCTTAATCATCCTCTGCTTGCATAGGATTGTTTGGATCCGCAATGGCCTTACCGCTGCGAGACTTTCTCCACCACCAAATGACGCCAATCATGAGTGCCCCTGAGAGCATGGCAAAGTACTGGTCGGGATGACCGGTTCCCCACTCTTCAACAGCCGGGCTCATTGCTCCGCGAGCAATGGCAAAGTGTAGGCAAACCGCGGTGGCGTTGTTGATAAAATGGGCCAATACGGGCACCCAGATGGAGCCGCTCCAAACCAGCATATAGCCGAATAATGCGCCCAACATCATGCGGGGCAGAAATCCGTAGAACTGAAAATGAAGGGCGCTGAAAAGAAATGCGCTGATCCAGATGGCCGCGTGGTAGCTGCCGGTCCAACGCCTCAGGATGTTCTGAATACCCGCTCTGAACATCAGCTCTTCGCCAATGGCGGGAACCAACGCGATGAGAAACAGATTTATAAACAGGCTGCTCCACTGCGTGTCTGCGAGAATAGCCTGGGTGAGTTCGGCCGCCTGTTCTTCCGCCGCCTGAAAAACATGCTCAAGCCATCGCAGCGCTTCAGGAAACTGCACCGACTCGTTCCAGTGCACCATCAGGTTGATGGGCAGCATGGCCAGTACCATCAGCAAAACAGTGTAACCAAAACTGCGAGCATCGGTGGGCTTCTGCATCCACAGGTAGCGTTTCCAGTCAACCGAAACGAGCTGCGCAAACACCAAAGGGGGCAGCACAAACAAACCCAGGTGTTGCAAAAACAACAGCAGTTTGTTGGCCGAAACTACATTGGGGTCGTTGTATTGCCGCAACACGTTGAGGTCTTCCATTACATTCAAGCCCCAAATGGATTGAATGACCAGGTTTCCCAAACCAATAAACAGCGAAACCGAAACAAAGCCCAGCAACATAAGAACGATGAGTTGTACAAAGGGGTCGTAACGTTGAAAGATGGGAGTTTTCACAAGGCTGTGATTTTGTACCTTTGCCACTGGCTTTAATACCTGAAAGCGTGGCGAAGATAGGAAATATTGAACTCGGAGAATTCCCGTTGCTGCTCGCACCTATGGAGGATGTGAGTGACCCACCTTTTCGCGCTTTGTGCAAAAAGTACGGCGCTGATTTGATGTTTACAGAGTTCATCTCTTCCGAAGGGCTCATCCGAAATGCGGCAAAAAGCACACAAAAGCTCGATATTTACGAGTATGAGCGCCCGGTGGGGATTCAGGTTTTCGGTGCCGAACTGGAGCCCATGATTGAGTCAACACGCATCATTACAGAAACCAACCCCGACCTTGTGGACATCAACTTCGGATGCCCGGTGAAAAAAGTAGTGTGCAAAGGTGCCGGAGCCGCCATCCTTCAGGATATTCCTAAAATGGTGCGCCTCACCGAAGCCGTGGTCAAAGCCACCCATCTTCCGGTAACCGTAAAAACCAGGCTTGGCTGGGATGAATCCACCAAATACATCGTAGAAGTGGCCGAGCGCCTTCAGGATGTAGGAATTCAGGGCTTGTCCATTCACGGTCGTACGCGCTCGCAGATGTACAAAGGCGAGGCCGACTGGTCCCTGATTGCCGAAGTAAAAAACAATGCCCGTATGCATATTCCGGTGTTTGGAAATGGGGATATTGACTCGCCACAAAAAGCCGTGGAATACAAAAATCGCTACGGTGTGGACGGGGTGATGATTGGCAGGGCCAGTATCGGCTACCCTTGGGTTTTTCGGGAAATTAAACACTACCATCGCACCGGCGAAATGTTGCCTCCGCCCACTGTGGATGAGCGCGTTGACGCTGCTGCACAACACCTTGAAATGTCGGTGAAATGGAAGGGCGAACGATTGGGCGTACTCGAAATGCGCCGTCACTACGCCAACTACTTCAAGGGCCTCAAAAACTTTAAGCAGGTTCGAACAGCGCTGGTTGAAATGGATAGCTCAGCAGAAATACTTGCCTGTTTGGATGAGGTTCGGCTCAACTATTCGGATGCTGACTTTGCGGCTATTTAGCTACCTTTAAGCCGGTAAAGCCAACCTGAACCAACTTGAAAAAGCCATTACTCGTCCTTTTCTGGATGTTGACGTGCGTTGTTTGCGCGGCAGGCAATGAACTCGACAGCCTGCGCAGAATAGCGCCTCAACTGCCCGATTCTCAAAAGGTATATGTGTACAGCGATTTGTGCTTTGGCTACCGCTTTGTGAACAGCGATAGCGCGTTGTATTTTGGCGAGCATGCACTGAAACTGGCACTACAGCTCAAAGACCAGCGCGGGCAGGCCCAGGCTCTGAACGACCTCGGGATCATTTACGCCGATCGCAATGAATACGATACATCGCTGGAGCTGTACGGTCAATCGCTCGAAATCCGCACAAAGCTTGCCGATACCCTGGGCATCGGAGCGCTGCACAACAAAATGGGCATCATCCACCAGAAGAGGGGCGCGTACCATACGGCCATCGAGCATCAACTGCAGGCGCTTCGCAAGTTTGAGTATTTGGGTATTGATCCCTATGTGGCAACGTGCCAAAACAATGTGGCCATTCTCCACTTTAACCTGAAGCAGTACAAAAGAGCACTTGCCATGCACCAGGAGGCTCTTGAAACACGCAAACGCCTCAACAATCCCGAAGCCATTGCCATGTCGCACACCAATATTGGCAATGTGTATCTGGAGCTGGGCGATACATCACTTGCCGACGCTCAATACAGCATGGCAGCGGAATTATACAACCAGCTCAACCTGCCCGAGGGAGAATCTACCAACCTCCACAATCATGCGGGTTGTTTTCTTCATTCAAACCCCGCACGGGCGTTATCCATGCTGAAGCGGGCGCTTGAAATTCGCACGAGGCTCGACGATGATAAAATGCTTGCCTCCACCCATGCGCTCATTGGCAATGCCTTGTCGAACCTCGGACGGCATCAGGAGGCTTTGGGCCACTTCAGAACTGCCTTGAAACGCTCGGAGGCAGCCGGTGTAAGCGCAGAGCAGATCAACGCCAATGAGCAGATGGCGAGGCTTTTTCGGAAGTTGGGTAACGCAGATAGTACCTACTTCTACCTGGCGCGCTCGGCCGCGCTGAAGGATTCTGTGTTCAATGAATCCCTTCGGCAGGATTTTGCAGAGCTTCAGACCCGCTACGAGACCGAACGAAAAGAGGCCAGCATTGCCTTGCTTACCGAACAGAACAAGGTGGCAGACCTTAAAGTGCAACGCCAACGAAACCAAATGATATTGCTCGTTACGGGCTTTTTTCTTCTGCTGCTAACGGGCTCTCTGGCCTATCTGCGGGTGCAGGCCCGACGTCGCGCGGAAATTGCCGAAGCCACCCTTCGTGAGCGAGAGGCCGGATTGCAGGCCGTAATCACCGCCACCGAAGCTGAGCGCAGCCGCATTGCCCGCGACCTTCACGATGGCGTGGGTCAGCAATTGAGTGGCTTAAAAATGGCGTGGCAAAAGCTTACCGACGATTTACAAACTTCAGAAGCAGCTGGGAAGTTTCACATTCAGGGGCTTACAGAAGTGCTCGACTCGGCATGTGCCGATGTGCGCGAGATTTCGCATCGCATGATGCCGCGCTCATTGGAGCGTTACGGACTACTGCCTGCGCTCGAAGACATGGTTACCAAAACCTTTTCGCCGACTTCCATCACATGTTCGTTTGAGAAGTTTGGCGTACAAGAACTTAGGCTGACAACCGAAACAGAATTGGCTGTGTACCGTGTGGTTCAGGAGTTGGTTTCCAATATCCTGAAACACGCAAACGCCACCGAAGTGCAGGTGCAGGTGCTGAAAAATGCCAACCAGTTTATCGTGATGGTTTCCGACAACGGAAAGGGCTTTGATCTCCATGCGTCGGGTAAGGGCATGGGCTTGCGCAACATGGAAAGCCGGTTGCGCGCAGTAGGGGGCGACATTCATTTCGACACACAACACGGCACACATGCCACCATTCGCATAATTATACAACCATGAACAAGATTCGCCTTGCCATTGCAGATGACCACCCTTTGGTGCTGGACGGTTTACGCTCGCTGATTGACGGTGCCTCCGATATACAACTCGTGGTGACCGCCGAAAATGGCGCGACCCTGCTCCACAAGCTCATGCATCAAGACGCCGATGTGGTGCTGATGGATATCGATATGCCGGTGAAAAATGGTATTGAAACCACAAGGGATATACGTCAGCGTTATCCTCAATTAAAAGTACTTGTGCTCACCATGCATGATGAGCCGGCCATGATACGTGAGCTGGTGAATGACGGCGCCCAAGGCTACCTGCTCAAGAATTGCGGAAGGGACGAGCTTTTGCTGGCCATACGCACGGTTCGCGAAGGCAAGCCCTACTTTTCGGGAGAAGCGGCTGTAAAGCTGTTGCAGTGGAATGAGGGCCCGGCAATTCCTGAGGAGCTGAAGGAACTTACCGAGCGTGAGCTTGAAGTGCTAAAGGCGATTGCTGAGGGAAAATCCAACAAGGAAATCGGGGATATGCTCTTTATATCACACCGCACGGTAGATACCCACCGCACCAACCTGATGAAGAAGCTGGATGTTCACAACATCGCGGGGCTTGTGCGAATCGCCATGCGGAATGGATTGATCGAATAACACGTTGTTTTTTGAATCCGCATGGTACATTTTATTGTGCATGAAACGCAATTTGGTCAAGTCAGTCTCTTCGGGCACCACTCCTCTGATTTCCTGACCTACCCCGGTATCGGCAACTCGCTGACCATTTTAAGAATAGCTGAAGACATTGTTAAAAACTCTTTTTCATCCCCTTCCCCAAATTTCTTCATATTTGTACGAACGGGTTAGAATGAATGGGTTATCACTATTCTCTGTGTGGAAGTTGTAAGGAAAGTCAGGAATAATTAAAGTTGAGCATGGAAATAAGCAGACTGAAACCGAGAAAGGCGCTGAATAAAGCCTTTTTGAAACAACTACAAAAACTGACATGCTAGATTTTACTCATCTCCATCCTATTCTTGTGACAGACATTCAAAGCCATTTTGAAAATGGACTCTATACTGATGCTGTGCGTTCAGCAGTAATTACGTTTAATGATGAAGTCAAGAGGTACATCAAGAGCATTTACGAGTTGGAATTGGATGGTGCTGATCTGATGCGTAAAACTTTTTCTAGGCAGAAGGGATTGCTAAAGTTTTCAGAGGATGATACTGAAACTACCCGAAATGTTCAAGAGGGGTACTGTACAATCATGGCCGGTGTTATGCAAGGAATCAGAAATCCAGTCACTCATGGAAACGAGTATTTCTCGGAGATTGAATGTGCAGAGATACTGGTGATGATTAGTCATTTATTGCGTATGTTCGACGGAGCTAAGGTTAATAATAGAATCCATTTGGATGGTCTTATATCCAAAATACGTTCTCTTGGGCCCGAATCATTCATAAGAAGCGACAGAGGAGATAAAAGGCGATGGGTGGTCATCGAAGGCACCATTCACCACATTCATGACGGGCAAACTCACGGGCGTATTGGCAAGCTTAACGGGTACCTAAACAGTCCTCGTAAAGTAGATGGGAAAAACATAAGCAGTTACAAAAAAGGCAAAGAAATCGTTTCATAGGTCATTCGGATCCTTGACTTGAATATTTTATATCATTAACTCAAAGAACATGAATCAATCAAAGCTATACGGCGCAGGAGACAAAATAATGAAGCTTGTTAAGGATGAAGTTATTAGTATTCCTACGCACCAATTAAATATTCTGGATGTGGGTTTCGGAGATCCTGGTTCATTTTTTCTATTCTTCCACCTTTGTCCTTTCAATCAATATTGGGGAGTAGACCTGCTTGAAGAACAGAAATTTAAACTATCATACCCTGTAGCACTAATTAAAGAATCTGGTGAAGAATGTATTACCAATGGTTACGATTCTGTATATGTGAGATACTGTACTTTTTACAATTGCATTATTAAACAATTTAATAATAAAGTAAGTCCACTTCTTTCGGAGCAAGATTTCAAGAAAATTTTCAACTTCCACTTTGAAATGCCTGTCCAGCAGTATTTGACTGATGGTGTCAAGAAGGATTATCGTCCGAATCTACTTGTGTTGTCTAATTTTCTTCATTGCTTGAATGACAAGAATGAAGCGGTTAATGTCTTTAGTAGCCTTATTGATTTTGTGAGTGATGATTGCTTTATTTTTATACAGGTATATACAGAGCCGCCGTTAGGGCAAACAAAGCTAGTATTCACAGAAGATGATTTAAAATTATTTGATTCACGTCTAAATGTTAAATGTAAGTATCCTGATGGGCAGTTTACCATAATTGCTGGAAGAAAGAGAGCGTAAAATGCACCCCATCTCGCGCAAGCATTAGCGCAGCGGTGCTTGTGTGAATGAGTTTTTCCACTGTTTTCGCATCTATCCATTTAATCGCTTTCTAAACGCCTTCATTTCAGCCTTTGTGCCGGGCGGAGAAATTGGCCACCGGGCTTTGCGTGCCATGATGGTTCTCAACTTTTCTGATTTTGTTCCGATGATGATCGTATGAGCTTTGTTATTCGGCTCTCCAAGATTTTCGGGATCTGAAAAAATGGGGTCGTACTCAACTTCTTGTTTTGGACAGTCTAATTGGTGGATATTTCGCCATTCCTCCACTTTGTGACTATAAACGAAGTAGTGCTTTGGGTCTTTAAAATTTGTTGTTCCCGTTTTGTACTGCTTCCCCAAGCGACTTAATGTTTCTTTGGGCGTTGAATACGCCGACCAGTCACAGGATTTATTGGGCCCCTTTTCAGGTGTGTTACCAAGCGCAGCCTCCTTGGGTTGAGGCTTTTGATCTTGGGTTTTGTGCGTTACATTCTGGTGATGAATAAAGAAATAAAGATCATCTGCATCAGGTATTTCTTCCTTTTCAAACATACTGTCATTAGCGGGAAAGGGCAGTCAGGTAACCTACTACATCATCAGGAAGCGGCTTATCCAATTCAATTCCTCCTTGCCGCCCCAATTCTTCTCTGTACTTATCGAAGTAGAAATATGCGATTTTGGATGCGGGATTTCGGAAATTTATCAGCATAAACGCTTCTGACAAACGCCAAACCACGTCAATCGATCCGTCGGGACACGCGTTGATTTCTGGAAAAGACAAAATCAGGTTCTGCTGGTCAGAGAGACTTTTAAATGCTTTTTTCAAAAAGGCTAAAGCATTCTCTATATTTTCTGATTCTGGTTTAAGCGCGTCATTCTCATCCCAATTGGCAACTAAGGATTCGAGCTCTGTTCTTTCTTCTTTCAGCTGTTGATTGAAATGATCATAGTCCTTGTTGGACGAACGTTCGAAACCCACTACAACTTTCATCTCGCTTCTTGGAGCATACGCCCATTCAGAGTCAAGAAACTCTTTGCTGTACCCTTGGTCGAGCGGCAACTTGGGGCGATCGAAGGAGTGAATCTTGTCGGTTATAAAACGGTTATTGAATGTGGAGTTCATCTTTCAATTCAATTTTTATTGCTCAATGAATGTAAAAGCACCTGATTTGCGCATCTGATCTTCTTTTTTTAGTGCCCGATCAATATGCTGCTTTATTTCCTGCAACTGCGAGCGCGTTAAACTTACATAGAGCTCTTTCTGACCGTCAGCATCACGCCGTGCAAGTTTTAGTCGATGAATAATAATGGCATGTTCACATTCCAAAGATGGATCCTCGTCATCAAACAAGAGGCGAATATCAGAAATCACTCTGCAAGAATCATAAACATGCTCTGATTCATACAACAAGCTGGTTGCCTTCAGTGCACGACGAATAACAATTGCTTCGTCGTATAAAAGCTGCACCCTTTCTGCGATTTTTTCCGCATTACCAAAATCCTTTTCTTGAAGCTGGTCACTCAATGAAGAGTAGAAGTCTTTAAAAAACACTTCTGACGTATCATTTTGACGGTATCGGAATGAAATCATTCCTAAGATTGCCTCTATCGCATGCCTATGTTTTGTTTCTTTAATCTCGGCAATCCAATTAACAATATCCTGAATTTTAGGCGTAGTATCTTTGCTTAATCCACCTTTAAAAAGATCACTTAGTTTATCAAACTCCTTCAGTTCCAAATCACCAATGGTAATAAATCCGGATAGATGATTTTCTGGAATGTTTATTCTGGCCACAGCAGGCAAGTTAACCAATTTGCGTACAACAATACGAATTATCGGAAAAATGTCCTAAATAGTTAACATTATTTGGTCGGGGAATTTCTGCGTTTATTCCTTTCATGAACATTTACTTTACCTTCTGGTTCCTTTCCAACGGCATTTCTGGTGACCATGCTCCGCGCTGCTTTTTTCCCCAACTCCACTCGCGCGCGATTGCATCGCGTGCGCTTATGTACCCCCCGTACCCGCGAAGCCCTGCTTCGTGGGGAGTTACTGTGGCAAGTTTTACTTGCCAATACCCCCGCTGCTGCGCGAAAAACAATTCGACGCAGTCCATTCCTTAACGAACCACACGTCTGATTTCCTGACCTACCCCGGTATCGGCAACTCGCTGACCATTTGTTCGGTGCGACGGCCGAGATCTGTCCAAACGTTGTGGAAGTTGGCGGTGGAGGAAAGCGGCGCTTTCAGGCTGAAGTAGAATTTGATTTTGGGCTCGGTGCCGGAGGGGCGGGCTGTAATCTTGCTGCCATCCTGCAGCACAAATTGCAACACATTGCTTTTGGGCAATCCGATGGGTTCGCGCTGGCCATTTTCAAGGTTCAGCACCTCCTGCGACTGAAAGTCTTTGCGAAGCATCACAGGCACACCGCCTAATTGTTGCGGCGGCTGGGTGCGCAGCGTTTCCATCAACATTTTGATTTCCTCCGCGCCATCTCGACCTTTGCGGGTAACGGAAACCAGCGATTCACGGTAACAGCCGTAGCGTGCGTAAATATCCAGCAGCAATGCATAAAAACTGCTGCCCCGGCTTTTGGCCCACGCGGCAGCTTCGCACAGCATGACCGACGAAATCACGGCGTCCTTGTCGCGGACCAAATCGCCCACGAGGTAGCCGTAGCTCTCTTCGCCCCCGCCAATAAAAACCTCCGAGCCTTCTTTGCGCGCAATCACGTCGGCAATGTACTTGAAGCCGGTGAGCGTTTCGTAGGTGTTTACGCCGTAATCGCGGGCTATTTCCCCGAGTAAATCAGAAGTTACCACCGTTTTGCAAACAAACTCGTTGCCCTGCAGTTTGCCCAACTCCTTCCACTTTTCGAGCAGGTAGTAAATCAGCACCGAAGCAGCCTGGTTGCCGTTGAGAAGTTCCAGCTCACCCTTCAGATTGCGCACGGCGATACCCACGCGGTCGGCGTCGGGATCGGTACCGAGAATAATATCCGCACCGGATTGTTCACCCTGCGCAAGCGCCATGGCAAGGGCTTCGCGCTCCTCGGGGTTGGGCGATTTTACAGTAGAGAAAGCCGGGTCGGGATGGCTTTGTTCCTTTACAAGGGCAGTGTGCGTAAAACCGGCTTCGCGAAGCGCATCGGGAACCAGCATCACAGAAGTACCATGCAATGGGGTGAAAACCACCTTCAATTCGGAGGCTGCCTGAGCGTCGTTCAGGAGGTACAAGTTGCGGATGGCCTGCAAATACATGCGGTCCATTTCCTTTCCAAGCACCTGTATAAGCGACTCGTCAACATCGGTTCGCACCTGTTCGATGCCTTCCATTTTTCGCACTTCGGCGATGATGTTGGTGTCGTGCGGAGCCACAATCTGCCCGCCATCGTTCCAGTACACCTTGTAGCCGTTGTACTCGGGGGGGTTGTGCGATGCCGTAACTACAATGCCCGTGGTGCAGCCCAATTGGCGCACGGCAAACGACAACTCTGGCGTGGGTCGCAGGCTCTCAAACAGGTAGGCCTGCACACCGTTGGCTGCAAACACCTCGGCGGCGGTACGCGCAAACTCCGCGCTGTTGTACCTGCAATCAAAAGCAATGGCTGCTTTTGGATTTTCAATGCCGCATTGCCGGATGTAATTGCAAAGCCCTTGTGTAGCCATGGCAATGGTGTATCGGTTTACGCGGTTGGTGCCGGGGCCCATGATTCCGCGCAAACCACCGGTGCCAAATTCAAGGTCGCGGTAAAAAGCCTCGGTGAGCTCGTCCGATTGGTCGGCCATCATCTGCTGCACCTGTTGGCGTGTTTGTTCGTCGTAAGGAGCTTGTGTCCAGCTTTGCGCTCTTTGCAGAACGCGCTCTTCGGTTGGTTGACCCATGCTAAGCGGTGAATTTTTTAACGTACCACTGTACGGTTTTTTCAATTCCTGATTCAAAGTTTTCGTCGGCGCGCCAGCCCAGCTCACCTTCAATTTTGGTGGCGTCAATGGCGTAGCGCTGGTCGTGACCCGGCCGGTCTGTTACAAAGTTGATGAGCCGCTCATAGCTCCCTTCTGCATCGGGGTGAATGCGGTTGAGCATCTCGCAAATGGTGCGGGCTATGTAGAGGTTGTTGCGCTCGTTTCGTCCGCCAATGTTGTAGGTTTCGCCCTCGCTGCCTTTTTCAAAGGCGAGTAAAATTCCCTTGCAGTGATCCAGCACATAGAGCCAATCGCGAATGTTGCTGCCGTCGCCATAAATGGGAATAGGCTGTGCAGACAAGGCCTTGCGGATGATGGTTGGAATGAGTTTCTCATCGTGCTGCTTCGGACCGTAATTGTTGGAGCAGTTGGTGGTAACCACTCCCAGCCCGAAAGTGTGAAAATAGCTACGCACAAAATGGTCGCTGCTGGCTTTGCTGGCGCTGTACGGACTGTTGGGTGCGTAGGGAGTGGTTTCGGAAAAGAGACCCGTTTCGCCCAGGCTTCCGTAAACCTCGTCGGTAGATACGTGCAGGAAGCGCGCGTGTTCCATACCCGCTTTGCGCTGATGCGGCGCGTCCATCCAGTACTTTCGGGCCACTTCCAGCAGGTTAAAGGTGCCCACCACGTTGGTTTGCACAAAAGCCTTGGGGCCTGTAATGCTGTTGTCCACGTGCGATTCGGCCGCGAAGTGAATCACGCCGTCAATTCGGTGCTCGCTGAAAATGCGCTCAACCCATTCGGTATCGCAAATATCTCCCTGCACAAAGGTGTAGCGGGGGTGGTTTTCAACTTCCTTTAGATTTTGAAGATTGCCGGCATAGGTGAGCAAATCGAGGTTCACGACGTGAACATCGGGTCTGGTTTCCAGCAGATGCGGAACGAAATTGGAGCCAATAAATCCTGCTCCTCCTGTAACGAGTATATGGGTAGGGTTCATTTCTGTGTGAGTTTTTGAAGACATTCGCTCAGGGCGTCCTGCCACATGGCGATGCAGAGGCCAAAGGTAGCCTGAATTTTTTGCGTGTTCAGCACGCTGAAAGCAGGTCGTTTGGCGGGCGTGGGATAGTCTGCCGTGGTACAGGGCTCCACCCTGCAGTTCAGACCCACCTGTTGCATGATTTCGGAGGCAAAGTGGTACCACGTGGTGGCGCCGCTGTTCACAAAATGGTACAGCCCCCCGTATTCGTTGGGGTTGTTTAACAACATGGGCACCATTTGCAACAAAGCCTCTGCAAGGTGTCCGGCGTAGGTAGGACAACCGTGCTGGTCGTTCACCACGCGCAGCGACTCCCTTTCAGCGCCCAGCTTCAGCATGGTTTTTACGAAGTTGTGGCCGTATTGGGAATAAAACCACGCGGTGCGAATGGCCAGGTTTTGTGGACAAGTCCGCAACACCGCTTTCTCGCCCAGGAGTTTGGATTTTCCGTAGGCACCCTGCGGTCCTGTGGCGTCGCTTTCCAGGTAACCGGCAGCATCTGCCGTGCGATCACCACTAAATACATAGTCGGTTGAAATGTGCACCATTCTCACTGCAAGGCGTGCACATACTCGGGCCAGCACTTCAGGGATGGTGGCGTTTGCGTGCAAGGCCTCTTCGGTTTCTGTTTCGGCGCGATCTACGGCGGTATAGGCCGCAGTGTGAATCAGCAGGTGAATGCCGTGCTTTTGTATCCAGTTTTCAACCTGTGCTTCATCGGCAAGATCGAGGTCATCACGGCGCGTAAACTCAAAGCGAAATTCAGAACCGGCATCACACACATCTCGCAGGCATTGACCCAATTGGCCAGATGCTCCCGTTACCCATATGCTTGCGTTTGTTGCTGACATGCCGCAAAAATAGGGTTTTGGGGTTGTCCGGTGAGGGTTTTGCGTGGCTTGTGCATCAAGGTTCAATCATCTAGGATGACACATTCTTGCCAACCCTACATTCAACTACGCCATGCGTTCAATGATGCTGGCGGCAATAGATAGGGTGGGGTACCTTGTGGGCGCTAACCAACCCAAACAATTACCAAAATTCAACAGAGAAATGAATAACCTCACCATCTTTATTACCCTCCTTATCAGTACTTCGGCTTTTTGCGCCGACCGCGTTGTTGAGGAATTCGGAATCCCTCCGGCTTACCCATCCATTGGTGCTGCGGTGGCGGCTGCCGATGACGGAGACCGGATTATCATAAAAAACCGCGCAGGCAATGTGCCGTGGTTAGAGAATGTTACAGTAGATAAGTCACTTGAGTTTCTCAGCTACGAGAATGATGACTTTTTTATTGTTCAGGGAGACTATGCCATTAACAGGGCCACAGGCAGAAAAGTGGCATTCATCGGAATGCGCAACACAGCAGGTAGCATCGTGCAGGGAGAGGGGCCACTCAGCACTCGTAGTGTGCACGTTTCGGTGCTTGATTGCCGGTTTCAAAATGGTGGCGTTTTACTTTCGAGCAACACGTATGATGTTCAGGTTATTGGGTGCAAGTTTGACATGGGTCGCATTCGAATTAGCATTGGAAATATCATTGGGAACGAGGTTTACGGCGAGAACGCAGGGGGCGCTCTGGTGGATGTAAACAATTCCACTTTTGCTTATCTCGGCGACACGTTGCACGTAATCGGCAATAAAATTCACTACATCAATAGCCAAAGTCTGCAAGCCGCTCTCAGGGTAGGCACCAGGCAGCAAATCGTCCATATCCGAAACAACTATATCCGATTCAGAATGGACGGCTTAAGGATACACCATTCAACCAACGAACCCATCGCCTGTCTCATCTACAACAATACGATAATTGGCGAAGGACCGGGAACTTCCAACCAGCGCTACGGCATTGCCATGACAGGCCTTCAAGAAAACAGTGTTTGGGAGGTCATGAACAATGTGGTTATTTCGGATGGCTTGAATGGCTTTCCGCTTAATGCTATTACGAATAGCTCCTCCAGTACGACAGTAAATGTTTACTACAATCACATCTCTCCCGGATGGAGCACACCGATTTCAGGAACATTTGGGTTCAATGACCTGAATCAGTTGAATCAGGATATTCAACTAAACATCGAAGACGGAACTTTTGCCAACATGAATTCCGCAATTAACGGAGGAAATCCAGCACCGCTATTCTATGATCTCGATCTGAGTCCCAATGATGCAGGTGCATACGGAGGGTCGTACACCCTAAACAACTTTTTTCCACAACACACGGGTTCGGCGAGAATCGGATTCGTAAGCTATTCTTTTAACGTGCGGAACGGCAACACATTACGGGTTAATGCTGTGTCGTTCGACCGATAGCTAAATCAAATTTTTTTAACCAAAACACACATCATGAAACAAATTGCACTTTTATTCCTGATTGTATTACACATTCAAAGCTTTGCAGCCGATCGCGTAGTTGAAGAATTCGGCTTTCCTCCGGCGTACTCCTCCATCGGTGCTGCAGTGGCTGCCGCCAACAGCGGTGACCGAATTATCATTAAGAACCGTGCGGGAAACATACCGTGGATTGAGAATATCACTATCGATAAATCTTTGCAATTTCTCAGTTATTCCAATGACGATTTTTTCATTGTGCAAGGGAATTATACCATCGAATTCATCCCGGGGCTTGAAGTGGACATTGTAGGTATGCGCAACACTTCCGGTAATCTCAATCAGGGCTCGGCAGCAGCGGGTAACCGCGAGGCCAAAGTGAGATTGATGGATAGCTGGTTTCAAGACGGTAACGTCTCCTTCACTTCGAATTTCTTTGACTGTGACATCGTGGGAAACCGAATAGATAACGGCCTTGTTGCCATAAGCATAGGCAACCTTATTGGCAATGACGTTACCGGGACCAACGTGGGAACATCGCTGGTAAGTGTGGTAAATTCAACCTCTACTTTTCTTGGAGACACCTGTCTGATCATCGGAAACCGAATAAACTACACCAGTTCCCTAAGCCAGCAATACTCACTGCACGTTGATAACCGTCAACAGGTGGTGCACGTCAAAAACAACTTTGTTCGTTATTCTTCCACCGGAATCAGAATTTCCGGCTCAATTTCCGAGCCTATTCCCAATATTATATGGAATAATACCACATTGGGACAGTCGTCTTTCAACACTTCTACTTCTTATGGGATCTATGTTTTCCAGACCATCAGTACTTCCATTTGGGAAGTCATGAACAACGTGTGCGTGATGGGCACCCTCGGCATGAACAACCGCCGGGGAATTGGTTATAGCTCAGGTAGCTCACAGGGAGGAACGGCCAATTGTTACTACAACCACATCGGCGCTGGTTTTTCACCGGCTATTTCCGGGGGTTGGACCTTTGCTGACCTCAACGAAACAAATCAGGATATTGCGCTTGACGGAGACGATGGTTCATTCACCAATGAACCCAACGCCATTGACGGGGGCAACCCGGCGCCACTCTTCTATGACATTGACCTCACGCCCAACGATGCTGGTTGCTGGGGAGGTTCATACACCCAACAGAATTTCTTTCCGCTTCACACAGGTGTCACCCGGGTGTACAATGTGATATACCCGTTCAATGTTCGCGCAGGCAACACGATGAATGTGAAAGCTTTTTCATTTGACCGATAATAACTACGCTATGAAAAACCTGATTTTTACCATACTTCTTGCAACGTTTGCCGTCTTTACGATGAATGCCCAACAGGTAAGCGGTGCCGAATACTTTTGGGGAGCCGACCCGGGTGCCGGAAATGGAAATCCCATGTTTGCTTTTGACGGCGATTTTGACAATGCAGTGAAAACCATTGTCAACAACGCCATCGACGTCCCCAGTGAAGGAATTCACACGCTTAGCATTCGGGCTCTTGACGAAGAAAACAACTGGGGCCCTTTGTTTACCGTGGTGGTGAATGTGTCTGCCCCGCTTTCTGCAGTGCGCGAAATCAAAGTGACGGCTGCTGAATACTACTTCAATAACGATCCCGGTCCGGGCAACGGAACCCCTATGCTGGCTGTGAACGGAGACTTTTCCGAAGCCATAGAAGCACTTAAGGGAGGCGACATACCCGCCCCCATTCAGGAGGGTATTCACGTGTTGTGGATGCGCGCCCGCGATGCCGAAAACAACTGGGGCCCGTCTTTTGGCGTGGTGGTGAATATGGATACTACTATCACCGGATTCAATGCCGAAATTTCAGGACCCGTAACACTGTGTTCGGGCGATGAACAACTCAACGTGGCGTACCAGGCGTCGGCCACTCCGGGCGCTACTTATTTGTGGACAGTTACCAACGGCAACATCATCTCCGGGCAAGGCACAGCCAACCTTTCGGTAGATTGGGAGACCGACGGGCCGCACCTCCTTCACCTGGAGAAATGCCTCGGGGATGTTTGCGAAGAGGAGGAACTGTTCATCACCATCCACCCCTCCTACGAAACCGAAGACGAGCTCACCATTTGCTTTGGAGACGAAGTAATGTTGGGCGGCGCCATGCAAAATGAACCCGGCGTCTACACCGATGTGCTCGAAAGCATTGCCGGGTGCGACTCTACCGTGCACACCACATTGATGGTACTGCCCGAAATTGAGCTGAGCATCGAGGCTTCTGATGTGGAAATCTGCAACGGTGATGAAATCACACTGACTGCTTCGGGAGCCGATGATGTTTCGTGGTCTGACGGCATCCAGAACGGAGTGCCATTTGTGCCGGAACAAACGACCAGCTATACAGTAACAGGCACAACAGATGGTTGTTCCTCAGAATCAAGTGTTGAAGTCATCGTAAACCCGCTGCCTGAGGTAAGCATTATGGGAGATTTGCCGGAATTGGTGTGCCTTTTTCACGCTCCTATTGAACTGACCTTTGGCTCTCCTGCCGGAGGAATATGGTCGGGTAACGGTGTGATCAACAACCTCTTTAACCCCGAAGTGGCGGGTGTTGATATTCATCTGCTTACCTACACCTTCAGCGATGAAAACGATTGCAGCAACGAAGCCTCATTTGAAATCCAGGTAGATTTTTGCACTTCTGTGGGTGAGCTGGAGGACTCAGGTTCTTTTGTATTGTTTCCCAATCCCTCAACAGATATTTGCTGGATTGAAACGAAAGGCTTGCCGGCCGCCATTGACTATATAGCGGTACACGACGCCATGGGCCGTGTTGTTGGTATGAAGAATCACCCTGAGGGGAGTGGCGCATTGCAGCCAGGACAGGGAAGCCGTGTTTCCCTGGATGTTGGAGCACTTGCTTCGGGCACCTATGTGGTGCGCCTGGTTTGCGGCGATATTCAACTGCACAAGCACCTTGTGATTGCCCGCTGAAAATTGTAATTTCCTTTCCGGGTTGGATGTTCGCGCTAACTTCTCCGGAATGTTGAAAGTGTTTGTACTTTGTCAGTCTGTTATTGCGAGGGCGCGTGGGCGCCCTCGCAATTTACGGCTTCGCAAAAACCGATGATGCTCAAGAAAAGAATGTTAATGCTGGTTCTTGTCCTTGTAACGCTGCAAGTTGCGGGGCAAAAAATCGCGCCCGATCTCGACAGTCTGAAACAGGTGGCCCGGCACGGCGAAGATCCCATGGAGCGCGCCCGATCCTTTAATTTTCTCTCGCAGGCATTCAGCACTTCATCATTGGACAGTTCGCTGCTCTTCAGTCAAAACGCCCTGAAGCTGGTCCACCATCATCAATTGGATACTTTGCGCACCGACGTATATAACACGCTTGCCATCATCTACATCAAACGAGGCCAACTCGATTTGGGCATGAGCTACCTCGACTCGGTGGTTGTGGTGGGCAAAGCGCAGCATAATGCGGCCGCACAGCTTTCTGCCAATATCAACCTTGCTGCGCTGTACTTTCAAATGGGTGAATACGAAGATGCGCTGTTGCACAACCTGGATGCGCTGAAAATTGCCGAATTGGAAAAAGACACTTTTGGAATGGCTTCTGCTCATCTCAATATCTGCGGCATTCATTTCATCCGCAAGGAATATGAGCTGAGCCGGCAAAGCGCTATGGAGTCTTTACGGTTGTACCGGGCAAAAAACCGCCCCTACCGAATTGCACAAGCACTCGTAAGCCTCGGAGCAGTGTACGTGGAACTCGGAGAGCTCACCGAAGTAAAGCAATACGCCGATGAAGCGCTCGCAATCGGAATCGAATCGGGGGATGCAGAAATTCAGGGGGATGCCCTGCGCCTTTTGGCAACCCACGCCAATTCCGTTGCGAAGCACGAGGATGCTTTGCTGAACATCACACAATCTTTAGAACTGTTTGAAAAAGTGGGCAACCCGCTGAAAATCCTACAGGGGACGCTTATTCGGGGAGAAACATTGCAATACCTGAAGCGACTTGATGCAGCGCAGGAAGCATTTGAAACCGGCCTTTCGATGGCCCGCCAACTGGATGCCGGTCATTTGAAACGCGACGCATTGGAGGGTTTGATGCATGTGCATGCTGCCAAAGGAAACCACGCCGCCGCCTGGAACTACAGTCAGCGCTACATTGCCTTACAGGATTTATTGATCAATGAGGAAAATCTGCGCCAGATCAACACGCTGAGCAAGCAGTTTGAAACAGAAAAGCAACTGGCTGAAATTGCACGTCTGGAAGCGCGGAATATCATACAAAACGCACAGATCAAGCAAAAAGAGGCCGAAGCGTCGTTCCGCAACCTGGTGGTTGTTTCGCTGGTATTACTACTTATACTTCTGCTGATCACCGGATACTTTCTGCGGCGGCAAAACCAACTGAAGGAGAGCCAGAAAGCGGCTGAGCTTGAGCACCGGGCACTGCGAAACCAAATGAATCCGCATTTTATTTTCAACTGCCTCAACAGTTTGCAGCGCCTTTACGTTGAGGGCAGGCAGGCCGAAGCCAACGACTATATGGGGGATTTTGCCGACCTGCTGCGCAAAACCCTTGAAAATAGTAATAAACGGAGCATCAGCTTACACGAAGAACTACAAACCCTTCAACTCTATCTGGAGCTTGAAAAAGTGCGAAGCCCAAATGAAATCAACTATCAAATCACTGTTGATAAACGCATTGACCCTCATGTTTTGAAGGTCCCGCCACTGATTTTGCAACCCTTTGTAGAAAATGCCATCTGGCACGGCATTCTTCCGGGCAAAAAGCCCGGCTCCATTTTGATTGATATCGCACCCGAAAAAGGCGGGTATCGGTTTATGATTGAGGATAATGGCGTTGGTTTTCAATCCGAACGAAAACGCACCCACGAATCGCACGGCATACGCATTACCACACAACGAATAGGACGTGAGGTGTTGATTGAGCCCAAAGATAGCGGAGGCACCTTGGTTCAGTTCACACTAAAACGCACAGCATGATAAAGGCAGTGATTGTGGACGATGAGAATGATGCGCGCTTTCTTTTGCGCAACCTAATCGAGCAGCACTTTTCCGAACAACTGGAAGTGGCAGGAGAAGCAGCCAGCATTGCCGACGCAGTGCAGGCTATTCACACACTTCAACCCGATGTGGTTTTTCTGGATATTCAGCTCAGGGAAGGCACCGGCTTTGACATTCTTCAGAAAATTGAGAATAAAAACTTCGAAGTGATTTTTGTTACAGCCTACGATGAGTATGCTGTCAAGGCTTTTTCATTCAGCGCATTGGGGTACTTGATGAAGCCCGTTAAAATCCGCGAAATGAAAAAAGTGGTGGAGCAATTGGCAGAAAAAATCTCATTGCTCAAAGCAAGCTCAGAAAAGCGACTCAAAGTGTTGGTGGATGGCTTTGGGGAAGATCGCACCATCAACAAACTGGTTATTCCTCACCTTGGTGGCTTCGACGTAATTGCGCTCGGCGAAATAGTGCGGCTTGAGGGCGATGCGAACTATACGCACATACATCTGGTGAACAAAAAGCGCATTACCGCGTCGCGGGCGCTCGGCACCTATGAGGTGTTGCTGCTGGATTTCGGGTTTTTCCGCATTCACCAAAGCACCATCATTAACCTGAGTCATGTGCGGGTCTATCATCGTGAGGGAGGTGGTTACGTAGAACTGGCCGACGGTCATCAGGCCAAGTTGAGCCGACATCGCAAGGCCGATTTTATGCAGCGGTTTTTGGGGTAGTTTTAAATCCAAAATATGCAAGTAGCGGAGCTTCTTGCATATTCGATATAGAGAATCAATCTTTTACAGCTCACTTCGGCAGGCTCAGTACAAGTGCTTCGCTGCACTGAAAAAGTGATTCACCCCGCCTACCGGCGCGCAGGCCCGCCTGCCTCCAATTAAAATATTGATGGCGGGCAGGCAGTTCGGAGCTTTTTACTCCTCCTATTGCATAAGTTGGGTCTATTTTAAATGGTCACATGGAACTCGCCATTATGATCATTCCTTGTGTGTTAATACTTTTGGTATGGCTCGTTTCAATGTTTATGAACCTCTGAATTCCCGATTAACAATCGAACTCAGGTTTACAGGTTAATTTGCAGACGCACCCCGATCTGCACTCCACTAAGCGGATTGGTGTACATTCTGGTACCGTGGTAGCGACTTTGCAAAATTGGTTGTGGGGCGTATCTGAACGTGCCATCGTCCGCAATTGTCAGCTGTCTTGGCGTGTTTCCGCCATGCGGGGCACTGTGAGAAGTATGGGTGAGCATTCCGCCACGTACCCATCCAACAAAAAGATCCAGTGTAGGAGATGAACTGCCCGGGTTGGTTTCCGGATCGGCCTGCAGCCTCACACCAAATCTTCCGCCGTACATGATAGTATCCGAGGAGTACAGCGTATCTTCAAGCATAAGTTTTTGCTGGTGATCTGACCCGCCGGGATTGAACCGCTCTACAGATTTTGTGGTTTTCATTTCAAAAATACCGAGAGAACCCTCCAGAAAAGGTGTTGAGCGAACGTTTTGCACGATATCAACCCGCAGTGTAGCATAGGTCAAATTCACTTTATCTTTCACATGCGATTCGGCGGTCAGCCACTCATCCCGATGAAAAAATTGAATTTCCCTTCTTTCATTGCCGTGCTGCCCAAAACCCTGGTTGACACCGAAATGAAAGCGAGAGTCATTTATCTGACCGAAATATCCTCCTTCAAGAAGCGCGAAAGCCGGAACATCGTTTGCCATAGACCCCATGGGAAGAAAGGCAGAAGCACTAAAGTGGGTTTGCATGTTGAGGTCTTCCGTCATAAAGCGCCATAAGCGAGGATTGCCATTCAACGAATCGGCGAGAAAAAAAGCAATGGCTGAAATGACAATCTTTTTCACGGCTCTGTAATTTGCATGTTAAAAAGCAATTCACATGCCTTCATGCATGGCTTAATGTACATATATCATGAATTTTACATCTTTTAACCCAAAATTTGCATTGGAAGGGCCAATTGCATGTTCGATAAAGAGAATCAATCTTTTACAGCTCACTTTGGCAGGCTTAGTACAAGTGCTTCGCTGCACTGAAAAAGTGATTCTCCACGCCTGCCGGCGTGCAGGCCCGCCTGCCTTCCATGAGAAATTGATGGCGGGCAGGCCCGCCTGCCTTCCAATATGAATTGATGGCGGGCAGGCCCGCCTGCCTTCCATGAGAAATTGATGGCGGGCAGGCCCGCCTGCCTTCCAATATGAATTGATGGCGGGCAGGCCCGCCTGCCTTCCA
>REDV01000141.1 GCA_007695365.1 Cryomorphaceae bacterium
AGCCCTATAATTTATATTATGTTAAATAGGGTTTTTCGCGCATCTGCACCATTCTCCTTATCTTACAACAAAATTTCAGCGCCATGATTCGTACTGCCTCCCTATTCGCATCATTTCTTCTGATGATTCAAGCTCACTCTTTCGCGCAGCTTACCACAGACGTCACACTAAAACTCACCTACAACAACGCGAATCTATGTCATTGGGATGTGGAATTAAAACACGGCGACGTTGTGTTGGCCCGCGGTACCTCGGATACCCATGGCGAAGTTCATTTTGGCAGAGTTACATTGGCCTCACGCGATGTGGATGCTGCGGGAACGAAAAAACACAGTAGCGGCGAAAAATCATGGAATGCCCGCGGCTATATTACCCTCGACGAGAACGGATATGGCTCATTGGATTTCAGCAAACTCGTGGATGAATCAGGTGCGCCCAAAACCATGATGGAAAATGCCTGGGGACTCACGCTGAATGATTGCGGGGGTGCCTCTGTCCCTTCAGGCGCGTCATCGGGCCCTACGTTGGATGAAGCGGTGGATGTTCCTGAGGAAGCATCCAACCCACAGGTGGCCGGTTCTCCGAAAAGCGCTGATCCCCGTCTGATTCGCGTTACGAACCTAAAAGGCGAATTGGAATTGATTGAGCGAAAACTGAGCAAGCTTCAATCCGCAACATCTCCGGATGACGCCCAGGAACGTGCTCTGCACGAAGCTGAAATAGCTGAAACGCAGGCAAAGTTCAATTGGAAAACCCTCGAATTGTCGCAATTGGAAGAACAAATGTCGGGATCTTTCACCGTTGATCGAACTGGTGAAGTGACGAGTCTTAAAGCTGCGTTTGAGGAAGCGCGCGATAACCGTAAAGAGCTTCAAAAACAGGTGAAAGCAGCCAGGAAGACCAGGAAATAATCCATATCCGCTCCAAGGCCCAAAAAAAAAGCTGCCCGGTAAGAACCGAACAGCTTTTTTATTTTTGAAGGAACTTTCAGGCTTATTCCCCGTCCATTTCTTTTTTAATCGCCTCGTACTTTTCTGTTTGACTTGTAAAGGCGTACAACTGACGCAGTGAAGCCAGCGTTGCGCGGTTATCAGGCTCAATGGCACGCGCTCTGTCAAGGAAAGGCTCAGCCTTGCGGAACAACCCGATGGCCTCTTCACGCATTGCATTGTACTTTTTCATATCGCTGATTTCATTGGCAGCTTTGTTCAACTCCACAGCCTGGTTAAAGTAGTAGGCTCCGAGGTTGTACAGCGCGTCGTGAAAGTTTTCATCCACTTCCAGGGCCGACTTGTACGCTCCTTCCGCCAGGTCTTTCTTGTCGAGGTTTTCATACACCACTCCCAAGGCAAAGTGCAACATTCTGTCGTTCGGGTCTTTTTCGAGCGCGAGTTTCAGGCTGCTTTCGGCTTCTTCGAATTTTTCGTTGAGCAGATAGTAGTTCAACTCGAGTTTAATCAAGTCGCCATCCGCGGGGTAAGCAGCGCGTCCGGCTCTTACCACTTCCATAAACTTATCGGTTTCGCCGCGTGATTCGTGCAGTTGCGCAACCATGGCAAACAAACGGCCTTCCATGTAACCGAGGTCCATGGCCTTTTGGTATTGCTCCAGTGCTTCGGGAATCATCTCGGCGCGTTCTGCAGCGAGACCGGAGTTAAAAATGGAAACAGTGTCAATAACACCTAATAACTCGGCCAACTCTGCAGCCAGCTTAAAGTTGTGGTAGGCGCTCTTGTACTGGTTTTCCGTAAAGCGCGTTCCACCATAAAAGCTGGCCTGTGCCTGTACAGTAGCAAGAGCCATCAGGTTCTCGGTTTTGTACGATTCACGGCTGTCGAGTTCCATTGCTTTCTGGTAACTTTTAGCGGCTTCAAGAACAGGTTCGGGGTGGAGGTTTTTGTACTCTTCCTCTTCTGTTCCGGCAATCATGCTGAAAATTTGCCCCCTGTATCGCCACGTCTTTTCATCCTGCATGGTTTTGGGGTGCTCAATGGTAGGTTCGATGTTTTCGAGTGCTTTGTCCAATTTGGCCTCACGCATGTAGTTGAAGGCTGTGGTTCGTTTCGCTCCCTGCGCCCACGCGCCGAAAGAAACCCCCACGATCAACAATACACTCAGTACGGAATGTTTCATGGTATCTTGGTGTTTTCAGGTTTACAATTCAGTGTCTTCACCGGATTCATCAACATCCTTGCCATTCTCAGGATTCTGAGGTGTAGTGCCGTCTTCCGAAAGCTCATCGGTCAACATGTCATTCTCTTCGTCCTCGTCAACCTCTACTTTGGCAACCGCAGCAATGGAGTCACCATTTCGGAGGTTAATCAGTCGTACACCCTGTGTAGCGCGCCCCATTACGCGCATATCCTCCACTTTCATGCGGATTACAATACCGCTCTTGTTGATGATCATCAGGTGGTCTTTGTCCGTAACAAGTCGAATGGCAATCAAGGCCCCGGTTTTATCGGTAACATTGAGTGTCTTCACCCCCTTTCCGCCCCGATTGGTGATGCGATATACAGGCTCGCCGTCTTCCGGGTCGTTCAGGTAGGTGCGTTTACCGTATCCTTTTTCCGACACCACAAGAATGGTAGCCTCCGGATCGTCCACGCAAACCATACCCACCACTTCATCGCCCTTACCTTCGAGGGTAACTCCTTTCACACCCTGTGCGTTACGGCCCACAGCGCGCACCGTCTGCTCATTAAAGCGAATGGCTTTACCCGATTTCTTGGCGAGAATGATTTCTGAGTTTCCGTTTGTGAGCTTGGCCTCCAGCAACTGATCGCCGTCTTTTACCGTAATGGCGTTGATACCATTGCTTCGCGGACGGCTGTATGACTCAAGCGAGGTTTTCTTCACCACACCGTTTTTGGTAGCCATAATAACGAAGTGGCTGTTGATGTACTCTTCATCTTTCAGATCCTTCACGTTGATATAGGCCATCACCTTGTCGTCCGACTCGATGTTGATCATGTTCTGAATGGCTCTTCCCTTTGAAGCTTTTGTTCCTTCAGGGATTTCAAATACGCGCATCCAGAAGCACTTACCTTTCTCGGTAAACACCAGGAGGTAGTTGTGATTGGTAGCCACAAAGAGGTGCTCCAAAAAGTCCTCGTCGCGGGTTGTACTTCCGCGGGAGCCTACTCCTCCCCTTGCCTGCGTTTTGTATTCGTTGAGGCTGGTGCGCTTGATATACCCCAGGTGGCTGATGGTTACCACCACCGTTTCATCCGGAATAAGATCTTCAATACTCATTTCAGACGCCGAGTACTCAATCTGCGAACGACGCTCGTCGCCGTATTTATCCTTCACCTCATTGAGCTCGTCCTTAATAATTTGCATACGCAAATCTTCATTGGCCAGAATGGCGCGCAAGTGCTCAATGAGTTTCATCAATTCTGCATGCTCTTCTTTAATTTTATCGCGCTCCAGTCCGGTGAGTTTCTGAAGACGCAGATCCAGAATGGCGCGGGCCTGAATTTCACTGAGCTCAAATTTTTCCATCAGGCCGGTTCGGGCTATTTCTGGAGTTTGGCTGGCGCGAATCAGTGCGATTACTTCGTCCAGATTGTCGAGCGCAATGAGCAAACCTTCCAGGATGTGCGCGCGCTCCTCGGCTTTCTTGAGTTCAAACTTTGTACGACGTATCACTACCTCGTGGCGATGCTCCACGTAGTGATGTATCATGTCCTTCAGGTTCAGCGTTTCAGGCCGACCTTTAACCAGTGCCACGTTGTTCACCGAGAAGGAGGTTTGCAGCGCCGTGTATTTGTAGAGCATGTTGAGCACCACGTTGGGGATTGCGTCGCGCTTCAGTTCATACACGATACGCATTCCGCGGCGGTCACTTTCATCACGCAGGTCCGAAATGCCTTCAATTTTTTTATCGTTCACCAACTCGGCCGTACGCTTGATCATTTCGGCCTTATTCACCTGGTAAGGAATTTCGGTTACGATGATGGCTTCCTTTCCCGGCCGGATTTCTTCGAAGCTGGCTTTGGCTCGCATCACCACTCGCCCACGTCCGGTTTCAAAGGCCGATTTTACGCCGTCGTAACCGTAGATTACTCCACCTGTGGGGAAATCCGGAGCTTTTACGTGCTGCATCAGTCCGGCGATATCAATATCGCGGTTGTCGATGTAGGCAATAATGCCGTTTACCACTTCGGTGAGGTTGTGCGGCGGCATGTTGGTAGCCATACCTACGGCAATTCCGCTGGCTCCGTTGACCAAAAGGTTGGGGATTTTTGCCGGAAGCACGCTCGGTTCTTCGAGCGAGTCGTCGAAGTTGGGCGAGAAATCTACCGTTTCTTTATCGAGGTCGGCAAGCAGCTCTTCCGCTATTTTCCGCAAACGGGCCTCGGTGTATCGCATAGCTGCCGGGCTGTCGCCATCCACCGAACCAAAGTTACCCTGACCATCTACCAGCGGGTAACGCAAAGACCAGTGCTGGGCCATACGAACCATGGTGTCATACACAGAGCTGTCTCCGTGCGGGTGGTACTTACCGAGCACCTCCCCCACAATTCTCGCCGACTTTTTATAAGGCCTGTTGGAAAGTACACCCAAATCGAGCATACCATATAATACCCTTCGGTGTACGGGCTTTAATCCGTCACGCACATCGGGTAATGCCCGCGATACGATAACCGACATTGAATAGTCAATGTAGGCTGAACGCATCTCATCTTCAATATGAATAGGGATAATTTTCTCTCCTGATTCTGCCATTTTTACACGATTTGATTTTTAGTACAATTCTTGTTGAAAGAGGCCCGAAGGTACTTCATAAACCCCTCCGCTCAGAGGCTCAACAACCTGTTGTTTTAAACAGAAATCTGTTGATAATTGGAGCCCTTTGAAACCATTGCCCAAAGGTAGTTGTTCTAAATTTGAAATCGGTCTAAAAATGCTGTAAATTAGGCCAAATTGCTGTGAGAAATCTCACCGCGAAACAGAAACTAAAACATATGGAAGCCAAGTTTTCACCAAGAGTAAAAGACGTAATCAGCTACAGCCGCGAAGAGGCCTTGCGCCTCGGCCATACATACATCGGTGTGGAGCATTTGGTGCTGGGAATCATCCGCGAGGGTGAAGGCACCGCTGTTCGTTTGCTTAAATCGCTGAATGTTGACCTGCAAAAGCTGCGCGAAATGATTGAGCAAAGCGTAAAGACCAACGGAGTGCGCACCCGTACAGCCGGCAACATTCCTCTGGTTAAACAGGCAGAAAAAGCTTTGAAAATCACTTATCTCGAAGCGAAAGTTTTCAAAAGCCACATGATTGGTACACAGCATCTTTTGCTGTCTGTCTTGAAGGATGAAGAAAACGTAGCCACGCGGGCCTTGCTGAAATTTAACGTAAACTACGACACTGTGAAAGATGAACTAAGGGGCATCCAGAGTGATGAACCGCAGAACTACCACGATAGCCAGTTTGAAACCCCTCGCGCAGACATGCCCGGGAGTGCTTCCGACGATGACGACGACGCCGCATCGAGCTTTAATGCTCCGCGAAAAGGAGGTGAAAGCAAATCCAAAACTCCCGTTCTTGACAATTTTGGTCGCGACCTGACCAAAATGGCTGAGGACAACAAACTGGATCCCATCGTAGGCCGCGAAAAAGAAATCGAGCGCGTTTCGCAAATCCTGAGTCGCCGAAAGAAAAACAACCCCGTTCTCATTGGAGAGCCAGGTGTGGGTAAGTCGGCCATTGCCGAAGGGCTGGCTTTGCGGATCGTACAGAAAAAAGTTTCGCGCGTGCTTTTCGGAAAGCGCATTGTTGCCCTTGATGTGGCAGCATTGGTTGCCGGTACCAAGTACCGCGGCCAATTTGAAGAGCGCATGAAAGCCGTGATGAACGAACTGGAGCGCTCGCCCGATGTGATTCTCTTTATCGACGAAATCCATACCATTGTGGGTGCCGGTGGCGCCAGTGGCTCGCTCGATGCCTCCAACATGTTTAAGCCTGCCCTTGCGCGTGGCGAAATACAATGCATCGGAGCCACTACACTCGATGAATACCGCCAGTATATCGAGAAAGACGGCGCGCTGGAACGTCGTTTTCAAAAGGTTTTGGTTGAACCTACCTCCGTGGATGAAACCATTCAGATTCTGCACAATATCAAGGAGAAGTACGAAGAGCATCACAGTGTAACCTACAGCGAACAGGCCATCAGCGCCTGTGTTACGCTGACCAACCGGTACATCAGCGATCGTCACCTGCCCGACAAAGCCATTGATGCGTTGGACGAAGTGGGCTCTCGTGTGCACATCACCAACATCAATGTGCCCAAGGAAATCATTGAGGCTGAAAAGCGCATCGAAGAAATCAAAGAGGAAAAAACCCGCGTGGTGCGCAGCCAGAAATACGAAGAAGCTGCCAAACTGCGCGATACCGAGCGCCAGTTGCTCGAAGACCTGGAAACAGCCAAACGCAAGTGGGAAGAAGAAAGCAAGGAGCACCGCGTAGAAGTTACCGTTGACCACGTGGAAGAAGTGGTAGCCATGATGACCGGCATCCCGGTGCAGCGCATCGCCGAAAAAGAAAGCGGAAAACTGCTCCGCATGGGCGACGACCTGAAAGGAAAGGTCATCGGTCAGGACGACGCAGTGAAAAAAGTGGTGAAAGCCATTCAGCGAAATCGCGCCGGACTCAAAGACCCCAACAAGCCCATCGGCTCGTTTATCTTCCTCGGCCCCACAGGTGTGGGTAAAACCCAGTTGGCGAAGGAACTTTCTAAACTTATGTTCAACACCGAAGATTCATTGATTCGGATTGACATGAGCGAGTACATGGAAAAATTTGCGGTTTCCCGTTTGATTGGTGCACCTCCCGGGTACATCGGCTACGAAGAAGGCGGGCAGCTTACCGAAAAAGTTCGGCGCCACCCCTACTCCATTATTCTGCTCGATGAGATTGAGAAAGCGCACCCCGACGTGTTCAACCTGCTACTGCAGGCACTGGATGACGGCCAGCTAACAGACAGCCTCGGCCGGAAAATTGACTTCCGCAACACCATCATGATCATGACCTCCAATATCGGAGCGCGCCAGTTGAGCGATTTCGGAACCGGGGTTGGATTTGGCACCAAGGCCCGCAAGGAGCAGGAAATGGAAGTGCAGAAAGGCGTGATTGAAAACGCGCTCAAGAAAACTTTCGCACCCGAATTTCTGAATCGGGTGGATGATATCATTCTCTTTAACTCGCTGAATCGTGAGCACATTCACCAGATTATTGATATCGAGCTGAACAAACTATACAAGCGCGTAGATGACCTCGGTTACCAGATTGAACTGACCGACAAAGCCAAAGATTACATCGGTGACAAAGGATTTGACGAGAAATTTGGTGCCCGTCCGCTGCGTCGTGCCATTCAGAAATACCTGGAAGATCCGCTGGCCGAAGAAATCATCAACGCCAATGTGGAAGAAGGCGACACCATCAAGGTGGACTACGACGACAAAGCCGATGAAATCACCGTAAAGGTGCAGAAAGCCAAAAAGAAGAAGAAAAAAGAAAGCGACGAAGAGGCTGAATAAGCTACCCTCACCTTCCTGTCTTTGACGGATTGTACAAAACTGATTCTACACAGGGTCGTTTCTTTTTTCAGAAGTCTATTCAGTAATCCCTGTTTTCTTCAGGTGTTGCTCCAAAAACCGGTCTTGCTCCCAAAGCAGGTGCATGATGTTGGGTTTGGCCACATAGCCGTGACTCTCTTTCGGTAAAATGACCATGCGCACAGGAGCCCCAAGATTCTTGAGTGCCTGAAAATACCGCTCGGTTTGTAGCGTGAAGGTTCCGGGGTTATTGTCGGCCTCCCCGTGGGTAAGCAACATGGGGATTTTCATTTTGTGGGCATTCATAAAGGGCGACATGGTGTGGTAAATTTCCGGGGCATCCCAGTAATTGCGCTGCTCGCTTTGAAAGCCAAAAGGGGTAAGCGTTCGGTTGTAGGCACCGCTTCGCGCAATGCCACATGCAAACAGATTGGAATGCGTAAGCAGGTTGGCCGTCATAAAGGCACCGTAGCTATGTCCGCCCACTCCTACTCTGCTCGGGTCAATAAATCCCATGTCATCCACCGCGTTGATGGCCGCCTCGGCATTCCATACCAGTTGCTCGATGAAAGTGTCATTGGGTTCGGTTTCTCCTTCGCCAACAATCGGAAAGGCAGCATTGTCGAGCACGGCATAGCCTCTTGTGACCCAATACACAAATGAGCCGTAATAGGGATAGGTGAACGTATTGGGGTTTTGTGTGGATTGACCGGCGGTGCTTTTGTCTTTGTATTCACGCGGATATGCCCAAATGAGAAGGGGAAGCTTCTCCCCGCTTTCGGGCTTGTAATCTGCGGGCAGGTACAGGGTTCCGCTGAGTTCTACACCGTCAACACGCTGGTAGTTGATGACTTCCTTGTGCACATTGTTCAGCGCTTCAAAAGGATTCTCGTAATACGTGAGTTGCTTCAGCGATCCATCCTCAAGATGCCGTACAAAGTAATTGGGGAACTCTGTGGGTGACTGAATTCTCACCAATAGTCTATTGCGGTCGTCCTGATAGAACCCCGTGAGGTTTTCTACTTTGTCGGTATAGTCACTTTGGTACAATCGGTTGGTTTCAAGGGTTTCCAGGTTCAGTGCATCCAGAAAGGGAAATTGTCCTTCGGGGGTGTGACCGGCCCCTGTGAGATAGGCTTGGTTGTCCTCAATAAAAAGCACATACCTTCCCCATTCGTTTCGCTTCATTTCAAAAGATCCGGGGTCTGCGTACACATCCTGGTAGTTGCGCTCAAAGACTTCACGCGGCAATTCCTCAGCGTTCGAAGGGTTGAAAAAGTAGGTAATGGTGTTGCGGGTGTCGTACCAGAAATCACTTACTACGGCCAGTTGGTCGCTGCCCCAAAGTACATTCTGAAAGCGCTGTTTGGTTTTCATCACCGGCACAGGCTCTCCATTGAAAGGAGCGTCCCATAAATAAAGTTCGTCTCTGAACGGCACGTCTTTAGCCATATCCCCTTCGTCAAGAGCCTCGGCAAAAAAGAGTTGTGCCGGCTCGTCGTTTCTCCAGGTCATGCTGCGCTTCCCCTCCCGCACGGAAGAAAATCCTTTGGGCATCACTTCAGATAAAGGCACTTCATTCACCACCTTCACCACACGGCCGCGCATATCATATACAGTAGTTGTTTGGGGAAATCGGTAGAATGGAACGATGTAGGAAAAAGGTCTGCTCAGTGTGGTAACCATCAGGTAGCGACCGTCGGGCGAAAAACTCGTTTGCCAATAAAGGTCGGCCTTCAGAAAGGGCTCCATGCTTCCGTTCAACGCAACTTTTTGCAGCTCTGCAGTAGCCAGGTTTTCAAAATTCCTTTCATCAATGGGGTTGCTCAGCAAATCCTGGTAGGTGCGTGTTTGTGATACCGAGCCATCGCCTTCGGAAACAATGGGCCCATCGGGAACGGACTGTTCGTTGTCAATCCAGTCCGGGCGTGTGGCGGGCAGGGTGCGTAAAAGCAGTGATTCGCTGTCGTTAAACCAGTCAAAGGGCGTTCCCATCGAAGCATTAAGCACCGGACCAATGATTCTTTTGGCCTGTGACTTTTCCGGCAGGAGCATCCAGAGTTCAACACCGTCGATTGTGGTGTGCGTAAAAGCGAGTTTGCGTTCATCAGGCGACCATTGAAAATTGCTCAATCTGGGATGGTCCGGGAGTCCGCTTACCTGCACGTCTTCCTTACTTCCCGCTTTCATTACGCGGATATTGTTGGAGTAGGTTGTGCGCGATGAGATATGCGTTTTGGGATTCACGCGGAGTCCGGCCAAACGCACCTCTTCTTCCATCAGGTCTTCGAGCGATTTATACGTTGGCCGATAGGTGAAAATCATATACTCTCCTTTGCTGTCCATCATCAGTGATGGCGGACGCTCGTAATCGGCAAGCTCAAGGATTTCGGCCGGGGGGAGTTGGTAGCTCAGGTTTTCCTGTGCGTGCGAGCTTTCTGACAAAACACATAGGATGATGAACGAAGAAAAAAGGATGCGCATAGACCTGATTTTTTTGAATTTCGGGCAAATTAACCAATTACAGAAAAACCGACCCCATATTCCGGCAGACTATGAAATTTGGTTAGTTCAGCAGGAAACTTTAAGTTTGCTTAAACCATCAAACAACCAACCATGATATTAACATTACGATTCTACTCTATTCTCTTTTGTAGTTCGCTTATCTCCTTGTCTTTAGTGGCCAATGATTGCGACTCGGATATTCCGGACTATGTTGACACCAACAGCGAGGCCTTTCAATCGGTAATTGATTCGGATCCCTTTTGCTGCACCACTGTTTGGGACGGAATTTGCCAGAATGCGTACAATAACTATTTGCCAGACGGTGAGTGTGTTGCGGCGCCCTCCAGTGTTGACACCAATAGCGAAGCCTATCAAACCGTAATTGCCAATGATCCATTCTGCTGTACTACGGTTTGGGATGGCATCTGTCAGAACGCTTACAACAACATCGGAAGCGGCTCCGGAAATGAACCAGATGCAGGAGAATGCATCGATCCGCCATCTACTGTGGATGTGGACAGCGATGCCTACATGACAGTTATAGCCAATGACCCCTTCTGCTGCACCACCTCGTGGGATGGAATTTGCCAGAACGCATACAACAGTTACATTGATTCAGGGAATGAACCCGATGACGCCGATTGTGTAACTCCCCCCGCATCTGTTGATACAGACAGTGAAGCCTATGATACAGTCATAGCCAATGACCCGTTTTGCTGCACGACGGTTTGGGACGGAATTTGCCAGAATGCCTATAACAATCTGATTGATACTGTTGATCCTGATGAAGAAGAGGATGAGGAATGTGTGCCGGTTCCCGACACCGTTGACACCAGCAGCCCGGCCTATCAGAGCGTAATTGCGAACGATCCGTTTTGCTGTAACAGCATGTGGGACGGGATATGTCAAAACGCATACAACAATTATGGTGGCACCAACCCCGATCCCGACACAGATTGTATTGTACCACCATCATCCGTTGACACAAACAGTGAGGCCTACATGACAGTTATAGCCAATGACCCCTTCTGCTGCACCACCTCGTGGGATGGAATTTGCCAAAACGCATACAATAGCTTTTTACCGGAAGGCGAATGTGTAGCCGCGCCGCCAGAAGTAGACACCAACAGTGAAGCCTATCAGGCAGTGATTACCAGCGATCCGTTCTGCTGCAACACGCAGTGGGATGCAATATGTCAAAATACATATGATGCATATTTACCAGACGGCGAATGTGTAGATCCCGGAGAAGGTGTTGACACTGAAAGTGATGCTTATCAATACGTTATTTCGAATGATTCATTTTGTTGCAACTACAACTGGGATAATATTTGTCAAAATGCCTACAACAACTTTGGAGGCACCATAGAGTCGCCCTTTATACCAATTACACCTGTTGACGATTTTACGTTCCAGTTTTTCCCCAATCCTTCAAACGGAATGATTCAGATTGTGTTGGATAATCCTGATCCGATGGAACCCGTTTTTGTTCGCATTACGGGAATGACCGGACAGCTATTGCTAAGTCAACAAATCAACATGGACACACCAGGAGCACTTTACCCGATGGATGTGAATCAACTGGCCTCGGGCATGTACCTGATTTCTGTTCAGCACAGAGACCAAATTCACAGCAAACCGATGGTTAAACAATAATCGCTTGTAATCTGGCATAAGATGAGAAAGCCCCGGAATTTTCCGGGGCTTTTTCTTTGTCATCCCATTCACCGGGTTATTGGTCCTGGAGTTCCTGCAGCACTGCTTTCAAAGCATCCAGTTCTGTTTTCATCTCGCGGAGTGCTTCAATTAAAACCGGGATGAGTTGCGAATAGGCTACAGTTTGGTATACCGTTTCATCTCCGGTATTAAGAAACATCGCTTTCTCCTCTATCATTTCAGGAAAGACCGAAGCCACATCCTGTGCCATCAGCCCGTATTGCTTTCGCTCCCGAACGCGTGCATCCGAGTCATTCTTTCGGGCTGGTGTGGTCAACGTATAATGAGTACCCTGCAGCGTCAATAAACGATCGAGAGCTTCTTCTATCGGGAGAACATCCTTTTTGAGTCGTTGATCAGAAAGTGTCTGCCACCCTCCCTCCGAAAAACCCGTACCCTCTACACCGATATCTGCCGTAAAATAGCCCGCCCAACCACTCGTTGGATTGGTGCTCTCGCCATATATTCCGTGAAATCCTGAACCATATACTGCGATGCTCGGGCTGCTGGCACCTCCCGGATTGTTGTTGATTCCATATACGCCGTATCCCTGACTACTCTGTGAGCGCCCCAAAGTGCCGTGAAAACCAATGCCACTTACGCCTCCTCCTGCGCTCGTCCGAAGGTTTGACCCGTATACCGCGGCATTTCCTGTGGCACTTGCAGGAATTTCTCCGTACACAGCAAAGCCGGCACCCACATTTCTTGCTTTTATCGCCGCACCTTCGCTGTTGTTACTGTTGGTGGCACCTGATATGGAAGGAAGCTGATTAGCCGGGTTGCTGTTAACCGATACAATTGCCCACCCGGTTCCCGACTGCTCTACATCTATACCTGTGGAATTGGTTGCACTTGTTGATACAACCATAGCAGCTTCGTTACTTGCGCTGTGAATCAACTCCAAAGGGCCGGCATCGGTGAACACAATTCGTCCTTCACCCTCTCCTCCACCGTTGTATGCATGGTTGAGGGTTATGTTCCCCACCCCTGCATCCTGCGCATAAAAAGCATAAGGAACACTCAGCAATTCGCTCGTTCCTGAAATCGTATAATTGGTTCCGCCATCCGGGTCGGTATCAATCTGAATATCAAAACTGCCCAGCGGCCAGTTTATTTCATCGAAGCTTCCAGTCAAAACGGTTCCATTTCCTATTTCGAGTGTTACCAAACCCTGTGCGTTGGTGGAGGCGCTGTGATGCTCAATGTAAACCGCGTTTTGGGTAGTCGCGTCAACAATACTTACCTGTATTCCAACCCCGGCATTGGTGAGTAAATTCTCATTCGCATCCCTGATCACAGCCTGGTAGTTCATTTTTTGAGGAACCTGAGCCAGCGCTGTAATCGAAAAGAGTACAAAGAGCGAAAAAGACAGATAATACTTCATGATTTCGGTTTTTTGGTTGAGCCCGAAATGTACCTGTTTTTGTGGAAATTCTCGTGATTTCTGAATGCGCAATGCCCTACCCCGGCTCCCCGTAGGTGCCCGCAGAGAGCATCACCAGGGTGCAGGCATGTTCCGCGTGAATTCCCTCCTTCTCTAACTGATGCTGAAATTCGGGGTTTTCTGTTCCGGGATTGAAAATAACACGCCGGGGGCGAATGGATCGGATATAATCGTAAAGTTCAGGCTGGTAGCGCGCGCCCACGTACAAGCTAATGGTGTGCACTCCTTCTACATGCGGAAAATGGGTCTGGATGGGAACCCCGTCAATCTCCCCCGGCCTTTTCCCAACCGCAACCACTTCATAGCCGTTGGCAAGCAGACGTTTTACGGCCATGTAGGCGTAGCGTTGCGGATTGGGCGAGGCACCGAGAACGAGGGTCTTCATCAGGGCTCAAAGGTCGTAAAAATGCTTCATCTTCCAACGTGGAATAACGTACTCGCCATCCGGCTTGCGAACCATCAAATAGAACTCCTTGCACAAAAAACTGGCAGAATGCGAAAAGCTCCTGTTTTCGAGGTAGCACTCCCAGGCGTGCAGCGCCAGTTTCTTCACGGCCCGCCACGCATGGTTGTTGTATCCGCTGGGGCGCGAAAATGAATCAATGTACGTTTTTACTTCTGCTAAACTGTTCATAACGGTACTGTTTTAAGGTTCAATGCAAAGGTTTCTCCGGGGGTACGTAAGGTATTTACGAACCCCAAAAAATTATTTCCTGACCCGGGCAAAGTGCAGTCTGTCAACCAGAAACACGTAGTACGGACGAGGGTCTTCTTCGTGCTCATTACCCGGAAGCATAAACAAATGGGTATAGAAACTGCTTCCCCGCACGCGCAACGACCTTCCAAAAATCTTCAGCAGGTTAATCTGGTAAGGCGATTCACGCTTGGGCGCGTGGTCTTCGCTCAGCGCTTCACCCATCAAACAAGCAATTTCCAGTTTGAGCTCCGAATCAGGCGTTCGGATCAGCAGCTCATTAAATTCGGTGTAGTCTAAGGCCAGCACAGCCTTGTACTGCGCGCCGTCGTGTATCACCACGCACTGAAGAATAACATCTTCCAGCGTGGGCTTCACAATGATTCTGTGCACAAACACACGGCTCAATACGTGGTTTTTGTGTCCGATTAATACTTCTCCGAGATCTTTCATATCGTTTTATTTGATGACAAAGCTCTACCCCGGGTTCGTAACCTATTTACGTACCCCAAAAAATGTGTGAAATCAGTCTTGCGTGAAAAGCAATCCGGGCTCCCTTTTCAGTTCAATACCCTATTTTTGAAGCAGGATTCGAACAGCCATGAAGATGCCGCACCGCCACATTTCACTCGTATTGTTTTTTGTTTTGCTCCTTGTTTCTGCCGGGTACATCCACGCACAACCCAACTGGCAGCGAAGCATTCGCCCATTTCAGGATGTAACGCTGATGGTGGACACCACCTCCTTTTCATTGGGCGAAAACAGACTGACTTTTCGGGGAGAGCCCCATTTGAGTTTCCGCTATTCGTCTGATGAAACCGTGGCTGAATTCCGGCTCATCACCGACGGAAACCCCTTGCCTGACAACGTGCATGCGGAGTTAATGCCCGCCTCCGACATTGATCAACTAGACCCTTTGACCTATGTGGATGGCTACTACCGAACAAGGCTGCGTTTCAAATCCATCTCATCCAGCGATTTTCTGGCCGTTACCGTGGTACTGACCCGCGATCAGGACGTACAACACCGCGTGATACACCTTTTTCCATACACCGAAACGCGTGTAAACATTTATCCCGGACAGGAGGAATTGTTTGTGGGCGAAGAAAAACGACTGGAAATTGTAACCAATCAGCCTCGCAACCTGCAACTGGACGGTGTTTGGCGAATGCAAGGCAGTCTGGAGTACCGGCTCGTGGAGCACGACGGAAAACCTTTTCTCTCCGTTATTCCATCGCGATCCGGTGAGCATCCTTTGCAACTCAACCTGCAAACCAAACGCCCGTTTTTGGGAAATGATAAATCCATCCGGCACAATTTGCCACCCATTGATCTGAACCTTACGGCGCGCGGTTCACGATTGGCCTTTCTCCGTATGGACAAAAAATTGGTGGTGCGCAAACGCGACCATCACGATGGCGTTGAAGTGCAAATAGACCACCACCGGCAGCTTCAAATGAACAAAACCTACAGGCTGGAGGCCAGCGAAGAGCGCGGCAGTCCGCTGGTGGCCGAACTCTACACCCAAAGATTGCTGAGTAACGACCGTGTATTGTGCATTTTACGGCCCTATGCCAACCACCGCATGGAAGATGGTTACCTCTACATCAAGGATGGCGACAATCCTCAGTTCATTACCAACGTAGATATTTATCCTGAGCCTTCATTGCAGCGAATCACGCTGTTGCGCGAAGGCAGCGACTGGACCGAAAGTAGAAACATCCGTCCGGGTGAGACCTTTGACATCCGTATTGAAGGCGAAGGCCTGCGCGAATCGAGGTTCTATTTTGAGGACCTTGAAGTGGTATCCAACGATACCATTACCCGAACCGACCATACGGCCAACTACCGGCTGCGCGTTCCGGTGGATATCAAGCGGAAAACCGTAGAAATTTTTGCGGGCGACCGAAAAATGGGCCCTACCCTGCAGGTAGTAGAGTTTCAGCGGCCACGCCCGTTAGACTTTGTAACCGTAGATTACGGCGAGGGGCCCAAAAAAGTAAGCAAGCTCACCCAAACCATTTTGTACAGTGAAACCGTGCGCGATGTGGTGATTGACTTTGACCCCGATATCATTGATATGGGCGATATGCTTTATGGTAAGCAGATCATTGAAATGGAGATTAGGCTGTTGGGGAATAAAAACGAGTTGATTGAATACCAGAAGGTTGATCACGTGGAGGTTTGTCCGGGAAACACCTCACCGCGCGAGGCATTTTATCACAGCCGAAACTGCCAGCTTGAACCTATAAGGATAAACAGCCTGCTTACCCGCAAAACGCATACTTTGCGGGAGTGGTCGCGGATTGAGATTATTGTGCGGCACAAAAAAGACCGCTACGGCGGCGAGGGTTACACCCAGCGCGTGGCCATTGTGCAGGAGCGCTCGCTTAATTTTGATATTGATCTGTCTTTTCCGGCGGGTTTGGTTACCAAGCTGGCGGGAGAGCCCGGTTTCCCTACGCTTACAGGCGTATCGCTGGCCATGATTGCCCAGTTTACTTTCTACAAGAAAGGGGCTATTATGAAACCCAAACCTTACAAAATAGGAGCGGGATTTTTGGCGCAAAACGCCTTTAACTTTAACCCTGAGGCCGAAAACCGCGATTTGGGCATTGTGATCATCGGCTCCCTCTACCCCACCCGGCAAGATGCCAGGTTGAGTTTTCCTTTGTACGCGGGTGGCGGTTATTTTCTCAGCCAGGAAAAGTTCTTCTTTTTGCTGGGGCCGGGCATCAGGATATCGTTGTGAGTGCTCTGGCAATTGCTTGAAATGGTAGAGGTTGCTTTGTACGCTTTGGGGAAATAAGGCTATCTTGACGTCGTTTGGATAGCGTGATAATGGGATGTGATGGTTTTGTGCGGTTTTGAAGAGGGATGGGTAAACCAGCACGGCAACGCGTGGGGCGAGGGCATCGAAATCAAAGGCACTCCCCGCTTTGCATTGGGCGATTCGGTGCAGATTGTGGACCTGATGGGCAGCGGAACCCCCGGCATTCTGTGGAGCTTTGAACGCACCGGCACGCAAACCCGCATGTATTACCTGGACCTGTGCCGCGGGGTAAAACCCTACGTGCTCAACGAAATGAACAACAACATGGGCGCCATTACGCGGGTAGAATACACCTCCTCTATCCGCCACTACCTGCGCGACCTGTACGGTACTTCGGTTACCGAAGACCCGCAGACCAACCTGCCCGACACCCTGGATATGTTCATCGGCAGCGCCGGAAAGTGGAAAACCACGTTGCCTTTTCCTACGCAGGTGGTGAACCGCGTGGAGGTGATTGACGAGATTTCCGAAGGCAAGCTCACCACTCATTATTTTTATCACCACGGATACTGGGATGGCGGCGAACGCGAGTTTCGCGGCTTTGGCCGGGTGGACCAGTTCGACTCCGAAGATTTTAACCATTTTAATGACACCAGCCTGCACCTGGACGCCAATTTTGAAGGCGTGAGCCAGCTGCACTACTCCCCGCCCATGCTGGTGAAAAACTGGTTTCATCTGGGGCCGGTGGGAGCCGCTACCGGTGATTGGGATCAACTCTTTTTTGAAAACGAGTACCACCAAAGCGATCCGCAGGTGTTGCCCCCCTCGCCCGAAACATTGCAGTTGCTGGCCAATCTTCCGCGGCGGGCCCGGCGGGATGCACTGCGTACCCTGCGCGGCACGGCCCTGCGCACCGAAAGTTATGCGGTAGATGGCAGCAACCGGCAGTTTAAACCCTACACGGTAAGCGAAACCCGCGCGGGGTTAAAGCTGGAGGATCACCCGGGCAACAACCCGACGATAAAAATGCTGGCCACCCAGCGCCACAGCAACCACATCTTTTTTTCGTTTACCGACGGCTCGCGCACCACGCAGTGGGAGCGCGGCAACGACCCGATGGTGCAGTTCAGCTTTTCCGG
>REDV01000142.1 GCA_007695365.1 Cryomorphaceae bacterium
CACTCATGTTTTGAATTTACGAATTTTTGGTTTCGGCACACAAGCACCGCTGCGCTAATGCTTGCGCGAGATGGGTAATGTGAGGATGGGCCAATGAGACAATGAGCCTATTAGACGATTAGAAAATGGGGCGGAGGCCATGGGGTAATGAGCCTCTTTGATTGCGCCACAGAGTTAGTACATTGCCCCTACTCCGTTCAAATGTACAAGTGCCCAGAATTTCCCAACTTTAAAGCCTAAACCCACCCCAACATGTACTACCTCCTTTTTTACGACACGGTTGATGACTACATTGAGAAGCGAGCCCCTTTTCGCGAAAAACATTTGGCACTTGCGCAGGATTACCACCAAAAAGGACGGCTCATTATGGCCGGCGCGCTGGCTGAACCTGCCGACGGTGCCGTGCTGGTTTTTTGCTGCGACTCGCCCGAAATCGTAAATGCCTTTGCCGAAAAAGATCCCTACGTGCAAAACGGACTCATTACGCGCTGGTACGTGCGCGAGTGGACGGTTGTGTTGGGCGGCAACAAACCGTGAACCTCAGCGCTTGTGGTTTTGTGCACTCAAACCACATCACCCTGCGCGTTTAACAGTTCTTGCCTCTGCAATCGCGCAAGGTTGTTTAGCTTTGTGCAAACGCTTAGCCCTACGACCCATGAAAAAAGTTCTCCTCATTTTGCTGGCCCTTGTTGTGCTCTTTATCGGGGCACTGGTTGCCATTCCGTTTTTGTTTAAAGACAAGCTGGTTGATTACGCCCGCACCGCGGCCAATGAGCACCTCGACGCCAAGGTTGATTTCGGCGACTTCAGCCTGTCGCTCATCCGGTCGTTTCCCCATTTCTCTTTTCGTATTCACGACGTTACCGTAGATAACAAAGAGCCCTTTGAAGGTGTGCGCCTGGCCGAAGTAGGTACGCTGGAATTTACCCTCAACCTGTTGCCACTGCTCAACGGACGCGTGGTGATTAATGAATTCGGACTGAGCAATACCCGCGTGGATGTTCGGGTGCTGGAAGACGGCAGCGCCAATTACAACATCACCAAAAGCGATGATGAAGCAGATGTGGACGAAGTGGTTTCGGAAGAGGAAAGCGATTTTAAACTGGAACTGAAACGATACTTTCTGCACAATTTCAGCCTGTTGTATGACGATGCCCCCCTGCTTACCCGCCTCGAAATGGAAGGTCTGAACCACGAGGGCTCGGGCGATTTTTCGCAAAACGTGTTTACGCTCAGCACCCACAGCACCATTGACATGCTGAACGTGGACTACGACGGCATTCGCTACCTGCGCAAGGCCAGGGTAAAGGCCAACGCCGATATAGACATGGATTTCAACTCCTACACATACACCCTGCGAGACAACGAGATTTTCCTCAACGAACTGGAACTGGGTGTGGACGGATGGGTGGCCATGCCCGAAGACCCCATAGATATGGACCTTACGTGGTACGCCAAAAAAACCGATTTCCGACATTTTTTATCGCTTGTACCCGCAGAGTTTGCCAGCGACCTCACAGGCGTGGATGTAACCGGAAATTTCGGGCTGAACGGTTTTGTGCGCGGAACCTACAGCGAAACCAACTACCCCGGATTCAGCCTGGATATGCAGGTTTCCAACGGCCGGTTCAAATACCCCGACCTGCCCTCCTCTGCCGATAACATTGCCATTCAGTGCAACATTGACCACCCGGGCGGAGACCTCGACAACATGGTGGTGAACCTATCGAAATTTCACGTGGATCTCGCCAACAACCCCCTTGATTTTACCCTGCTTCTCAAGCACCCCATGTCTGACCCCGACCTGAATGCCCGCCTCAAGGCAGCCCTTGACCTCAGCAAATTGGGTGAGGTGGTTCCCATGGAAGATGAACTTAAAGGCTCGTTTGATGCCGATATTACCGCCAAAGGCCGCTATTCGGCCATTGAAGAAGAACGCTACGAAGATTTTGAGGCAGCCGGACACCTCAACCTGCGCAACTTTGAGTACCACAGCACCGACGGCTACGACATGCTGATTCACGAGGCAGCCTTCTCGTTCAATCCGCGCTACGCCGAAATGAGCGCCTTCAACATGGAAATGACCGGCATGGACCTGCAGGCCGAAGGACGGCTCGAAAACTACATCGCCTACGTGCTCAAAGATTCTACCCTGGTAGGGCAGCTCAACATGCGGTCGAAGAAAATTGACGTGAGCGCCTTTTTGGGTGACGACGAAACCGAAGCCGCCGCCGAAGAAGCAGAAGCCGAAGCCTATTCCGCCATTGAAGTTCCGGGCAACATTCGTTTCACCATGAACGCCGCCATCGACGAACTACTCTACGACGGCATTTCGATGACCAATGTCAGCGGAGGAATTGATGTGGCAGACCAACAGGTAAAGCTCCGTAACCTCGTGATGGATGTGCTGGACGGAAAAGTTACCATGAACGGCGCCTACAACGCTCAGAATCCATCCAAACCCAAGGTTGATTTCAGCTACGACATCCGCAATATGGACATTCGTCAAACCGCCGACAACTTTGTGACTGTTGAGCGTTTTGCACCGCTGGCCAAGAAAGCCACCGGAAAATTCTCGAGCAAAATGAGCTTTACTTCCTACCTCGATCACGAACTCAACCCCGACCTCGAAAGCGTGTACGGAAAAGGCTCGGTCGAAACCAAAAGCGTGTTTATTGAGGGCTTTGAGCCGCTCAACGAGCTGGCCCGCGTTCTTAAAATCGAAAGGCTCGCCACGCAGAACATCCAGGACGTTCGCTTTACCTTTGAGATACTAAATGGCCGCGCATACATTCAGCCTTTCGATGTGAAAATTGACCAGATCAACACCAACATTGCCGGAAGCACAGGCCTCGACCAAACCCTTGATTACGCCATGCGCATGACCATTCCCACCAAAATGCTTCAAGGTGGTGCGCTCGATATGGTGCAGGGCCTGATTGGTCAGGCAGGAGCATTGCTCGGTCAGGAAGTTTCCATCGGCGACAAGATTGACGTGGACATTGCCGTAGGAGGTACGGTAGAAAAACCCACGTTCCGCCCATCTTTTGGTGGCATGAAAGGAGGCAAAAGCCCCGCTGATATGGTGAAAGACAAAATCAAGGAAGAAATGGACAAAGCCCGCGAAGAAGTGGTGGGCCGCGCCGTGGAAGAAGCCCGTGCGCAAGCCGAACGCATTCTGAGTGAAGCCCAGAAACAAGCAGATGCCATTCGCCGGGAAGCCAAAACCGCCGCCGACCGCGTGCGTTCTGAAGGGCGTGCTGCCGCCAAAAAGCTGGAAGACGAAGCCGGCAACCCCATTGCGAAAGCAGCCGCACGCGCCGCAGGTGAAAAGTTGATTCGCGAGGCCGACCAGCGCGCCGACCAGGTAGAGCGCGAAGCCAATACCCGCGCCCAAGGCATTGTGGACGGCGCACGCAAACAAGGTGATAAACTCATTGACGATGCAAAAGCCACGGTGGAATAGTATTTGCCACGGGCCAGACTTATGAAAGCTATTAAATGGATGGGTTGGATGATGTGCGTGTTCATTGTATGGAATGCGCAGGCACAGGATCATTGCGAACCCACAGAAAACAAAAAGGCGCAAAAGCTCTACGAGCAAAGCCAAAACAAAAAGAAGTACGACTCCAGGCAACGCCACGGCTTTTTGAAAGACGCGCTGGATGAAGACCCCGACTGCGTTGAGTGCTATTTTGCCCTGGGCGAAAGCTCTTTCAAACGGGCCCAGTCTGGAGGAACGTCTTACTCCGGTTCGGTGGGGTACTTCAAGTCCCTGATTGAACGCTGCACCCACTACCACACCGATGTGTACTACTACCTGGGAGTAGCGCATTACGCCATGCAGGATTATGCCGGTGCACACCAATATTTCAAGGCTTTTGTTGAATTTCCGGACGAGCCTGACCGGATGTCGCGCGATTACACCCGCAAGTACGACGAGGTAATGGACATCCTGCCGGAAGTGGAGTTTTACGCTGAATTCCTCAACAACCCCGTTCCGTTTAATCCGGTAATTGTAAAAGGCGTTTCCTCCGAGTGGGATGAGTATTTACCCATGCTCTCGCCCGACAACCTCCTGATGTTTTTCACCCGAAAACTTGAGCGCAAAGCCAAAGGCGATTTATACGGCCGCGAAGTGGAGGAATTCACCATGAGCCGACGCGAACATCCGGGCGGCACTTTCGATAACGGCGAGGCCCTGCCCCCACCCTTCAACATCGGCGATAATTATGGCGGTGTTACCCTTTCGGTTGACAACCGCGAAATGATTATCACGGTATGTCGCCCCGGAAAAATGGGCTACACCAACTGCGATTTGTACAGCACCACATGGGAGAAGGTGTATGATGAACGCACCGGCAAGGAGATATTCAAGTGGGGCGAACTGGTAAACCTGGGCCCAAATGTAAACACCGACGATGGCTGGGAAGCACAACCCTCGCTCTCGGCCGACGGAAATACGCTGTTCTTTGCCACAGCCCGCGAGCACAGCACACCCGATTCGCAAGGAAATCCGAGCATTGACATTTTCTACAGCGTGCGCGGTGCCGACGGCACGTGGGGCGTTGCCAAAAGCATCGGTGAGTCCATCAACACGGGCGGACATGAAAAATCGCCCTTTATGCACACCGACAGCAAGACCCTGTACTTTTCGTGCGACAGCAGACCGGGGGCAGGTGGCTACGACATTTTTTACACCCGTCAGCAGGAAGACGGAAGCTGGACGCCACCCAAAAACATCGGTGTTCCCATCAACACCGCCGAAGATGAACACGGATTGATTGTGAGTACAGACGGTAACCGGGCCTATTATGCGTCAAAAGGAATACCGGGTGCCCGAGGTCTGGACATTGTGTCGTTTGAAATGCCCGAAAAAGCCCGGCCCGAAAAGGTGATGCTTGTGAAGGGCGAGATGACCGATGAGTCGGGGCAGTTGGTAGAAGGCGCCCGTGTAGAGCTTCACTACGCCGAAAGCAAAAGGGTTGACCGCGTTCCGGTGAATCAGGAAACCGGCAGCTACGTGGCCGTGATTAACGTGGAGCATGAGGACGTGGTAATGACCATCGAGAAAGAAGGCCACGCCTTTGAGGCGCACGTGTACACCAAAGAAATGGCCGAAGAAAGCATGGGGGTTGCCGAATTAAAAAGTGAGGTAAAGCCCATCCGGGCCAACAAGCCCTACACCATTCACGATATCTTCTACGCTACCAACTCGGCCGAAATTGATGCAAAATCCAAGCTCATCCTCGTTCAATTTGCTACCTATCTCAACCGCAACCCCAACATGAAAATTGAGATTGCCGGACATACTGATAGCCGGGGCGACCGCGAAATGAACATGCTCTTGTCTCAGGAACGCGCTTTTGAGGTGAAGAAATTTCTGGAGCAATCGGGTGTGGCCGCCCAGCGATTGAGCTACAAAGGCTACGGTCCAACCAAACCCGTTGCCGACAACAATACAGCCGAGGGGCGGGCCAAAAACCGGCGCACGGAATTTATCATCCGATAAACTGTAAACGTACCCCGTTGGTGATTGATTCTTTGTACCTTTGCCGCTCGAAAAAATCACCAAAAAACACCCCATGAAACACATTGCATTGTTTTTGTTTGCGGCGGCGCTGTTGGCGTCATGCGGCGAGCAACCGGCTGCTACTGCCCCCGAAGCCACTGAGACAGCCGTTACGCTGAACTTTTACGGCGACACCATTGACACCGAGGGAGCTATTCACGCTTCTGAGCTTTTCGCCCTGGTGCAGGAGCACGGTACCTTCGAAGGAAAAGTAAAAAGTACCATTCACCAGACCTGCATGAAAAAAGGCTGCTGGATGAAAGTGGATGCCGGAAACGGCGAGGAAATCCGGGTAACCTTTAAAGACTACGGTTTCTTTGTGCCTACCGAGGGCGTTGAAGAAATGGAAGTGTATATGGCAGGTGTGGCGTACTTCGACACTACATCCGTTGAAGCACTTCAACATTACGCCCACGATGCCGGTAAAAGCGCCGAAGAGATTGAAGCCATTACGGAGCCTGAGTACGCGCTCTCTTTTGAAGCTACAGGCGTAATCATCAAGGAATAGTTCACGAGCTTTACGACATTTCAAAAGCCGCTCCTCAGGGGGTGGCTTTTTTTGTGCGGATTGAGGTAAGAATAGGTACTGGTCCACAAGCAAAAACCCCCGCCGCAATACCTGCAACAGGGGTTTAAGCAGTGCTATTCGAGAGTTTCATACCATCAGTCTTGAACCTTTATCGCCCGTTTTACAAGCAGTTCATCATCCACAAACAAGGTGTAGTGATACAACCCGGCGGGTAAACCGGCGGCATCCCACACGTAGGTGTAGGTACCTGCGCTTTGCTCTGCATTTTCGAGTTGCGCTACTTCACGGCCATTGCCATCGTGTATTTTCAGCATCACCCTGCCGCCCTGCTCAAGGGTGTAGCGGATGGTGGTGTGTGCACTGAAAGGGTTGGGCGTGTTTTGCCTGAGTATATTGCCCGACTCCTTTTTATCCTCATCCAGCGGATACATCAGTCCACCCTGCCCCTGACTTTTGGAACCTCCCGTACCATTGCAGCAGTCATTTACCTGCTCCTGAAGGGCACTTAACTGATCCAGCACATCAGCCAACACGGCATTCTGAGATTCAATGATCTCTTGTTGCTCCTGGATGGCCTTAGTCAGAATGGGAGTTAATCCTGCATAGTTCACACCGAGGTAATCAATAGGTTCTGCAGTGACATTACCCAAAGTATCATATGCGGTGAGCATGCGCGATGCACGCACAAGTTCAGGAACTACTTCCTGCATTTCCTGAGCAATCATACCGAATTTGGTTCCCGTAGAAAAACCAAGATGGGGAAATTGGCTTACATTGAATTGATACTGCTTTGGCTCCAACCCGGCGATAATTTCCAGCGCATTCTCAAGTGGTTCAACGTTAGTCTTGAACTGTGCATCCGAATTCTGAATAAAATCATCAGCGAAAACTTCACCCCAAACCTGAACATTTCCCTGGAAAGCACCGGCAAACTCACCTGGGTTGCCTACTGCCCCGTCAATACCAGCCGATAGACCAACTATCTCAGTAGTCGGATCAATTGGTGTTGATCCGTAAGTAGCCCTTGCCACGACTCCCATATTAGAGCCCTCATGATTTCTGGCAAGTGCAACTACTGCCCAACCATGAAAACCGACGATAGGGCCGGTATCACTTGTAACATTTCCGCTAAAGGCATTCACACCAATATTACGCCAGGCATTGAATGCTTCAAAATGGCCTCCATGATTATTTTGTCCTTCTTCCGTATTCCCTCCACGGCAGCGACCAACAACTGCAAAGTGATCTTGCCATTCCTCATCCTCATATGAGTTCTCACCGTATATAGCCATACTGAAGAATGGCCCCGATTCCAAATTACTGGCGTTGGCGTTGTTTAGCCATGACATAAACTTTGGCCGAACTCCTACATCGATACCCACACCAAAATTGCCGTACTCCATCAGCCGCATCCTTTCGGTTGCGTTGGTGCTGAACAGAATGGATTGATTGGCATCGTGGCGGATTTGGAGGGGTGCGGACGGAGTTGAATTATCCCAACCTATATATGAGCCTGGCGGTGCAAAATTAATATTGTTGCCTTCAAATGTAGCTTGGGCTATACACTGTCCAAACAATAAACTTTGCAAAATGATTGACACAAAAATTAAATTTTTCATGATGTTAAATTTTAATTAGTTTGAATTTTTGACTTTCACCATTTTCATAATCAACCACCAAAAAGTAAAGCCCCTTGGCAATATGCCCAACATCACCGAATAGTGCATAATTATCACTTGTTGTTTCTTGTGAAATCAACCGACCATCGGAACCAAAAAACCTGATAGTCTTCCGAATTCCATCGTGGTTACTGAAATTGACACTAAAATTGTCTTTGAAAGGATTGGGAAATACCTGAACGACGACATCATTAACTAAATGATCATTAAAGGATGTTACCGTTTCACACTCAGGACAGGTTTCGGGGTTCTCAGTAAGACAGACACAGTCTACCAAGTAATATACTTGGTAGTTAAAATATTCGTCAGAACATGCAACATTGATTGAATCCAAGCTAAAATGATTTCCAATAGCTAGGTATTGGTAAGCAGAATCAGCAGTAAAATATCCCTCAATTTTTGTCCAGTTGAGAGTATCCGAAATCATATCTTCAGTAAAAACATGTGGAGCATTTGATATGGGCATAGTAACTTCCCACGGCCAATCGGCATAGGCTTGCATGGTTAGTTGGGCACCAAATTTGTCTGCCCAGCAATCACTCGAACCAGTAGCGGGTACACCTCTAATAACATAAAACGACAAATAGTAAGTTTGACCAACTACTAACGGATTTGTCAGTTCTACCCCCATCAATTCACTGTTACCCGAAGGAATATGTAATTGACCTATTCCACTATACGCGTCACCGTGCAGGGCAGGCGTATCCGAGGCCATAAAATTATCTGGCACACTAACTCCACCGGGAACAGCGCATGCGTTAAAATAATCTGGTGTAATTCTGAATGACATCCAGCCAGTAGCCAGCTCAATCTGCGAAATATTATCCGGACACTCCTCATACTCCTCAAAACTCCAGTTTGGCACCAGATTCTGCGCGCTCATAAAAGCGGGAAAAAATAAACTGAAAAAAAGGGCTTTACATTTCATGATTGAAAAGTTTAAAAATGGCGTTTTGATAGCCGGACAACTGCCGGTTACCGGGCCTCAGTTGCTGAGGCACTGATTTTAAAGTTAGGATATTTCTTTCAGCGCGGCAAGCGCGCTATGGCGGATGCCCGCAAAACCTACACAGTAATACGTACCTTGCGAGGCTATAAACTAATGTAGCCCGTAGCCCGTAGCCCGTAGCCCGTAGCTGGCATATTGCTGTTTATGGTTCATTTGGTGTAGTTGGTGGATTAAAGGTAAACATTCGTTTTAAAAAAACAAGTTTTTTTCGTGGGTTTTATTACGGTGAACCTTTCTCGTTCAGGCTTCTGCAAATCTGTAGGGATGAGTACAAGACATGAAGGCTTATTGGGGCTTGAGCCAATGAGATGATGTGGTGATTAGACGATGAGACAATTAGAGGATTAGACAATGAGTCAATTCGGACATTTAACCAATGTAGCCAAGGCATGTGATTGTAAGCCAAGGCTCTGAACGCGTATACTAAAGCAGGCGGGGACGCCTTGGAAACTAACGCGTAGCGGGACGCTACGCTGAACATAGTTGATGAGGCTTGAGCCGATGAGACGATTAGACAATGGGGGCCTTGTGGTTGAGAATTCAGAAAATCAAGAAAACAAAACCCCCGCCGCAATACCTGCAACGGGGGTTTAAGCAGTGCTATTCGAGAATTTCATTCCTATATCGGAACGCGAACGGATTGACTACGTCGAATTTCATTTCACGCGAAAGCGGTATTAAACCACACCCAAAATAGTGTACTCTATCCCATTTAAAGAAAAGCTGTCCTTCTCTTTTTTGGCGAGCAATAATTTGCCAATAGGCGAGGCCGGAGAAACAGCAAAAAAGGTTTCGTTTTCCTGGGCAACTTTTCCAATACCTGCGGCCAGGTAAAAATTGCCCTTGTTGGTGTAAACCAGGCTTCCTAAAACGACCTTACCTCCTGTGTTGTTCGGATTGATTTGGATGAGGTGCTGCCTGATGTGTTGCATTTCCATCAGTTGAGCCGACAGTTTCTCCGTTTCCAGTTGCGCCATGGCTCTTCCGGTTTCGTGTTTGTCGCCGGCGCTGCTTTTGGTTTCGTTATTGGCTGCTTGCTGCGTTTCTTTTAAAATTTGTTGCAAGGCCGCAATTCGTTCTTCTGCAATGGCCAAACAACGTTGGTGAAGTGCTTTTTTTATGGAAGAATGGGCCGGCATGTTTTGATTTGGAGTGAAGGGTTAAAGATAGGGGTTCGGTACACAAGCACCTCCGGGCTATAGCGCGAGAAAGGGATGGTGTTTTCCTTGCGCACTTAGCGCCTCCTATTGCGTCCTTTGCGGTTAAAA
>REDV01000143.1 GCA_007695365.1 Cryomorphaceae bacterium
AGGCTTGTGCGGCGAGTGATTGGGCGAGGTCTTCGGTGCAGATTTCGAGGGTCATCCGGAACTAACTAAGCGTGAAGTTTATGAGGTCAAATCTACCTAAATCAAAGAGAAGGAAGTGTGATTTGCGAAGTAAGGTTTTTGTGAATTGTATTCTATTGAAGTAGAATAAAATTGACAGGACTTGATATATTTGTTGCACTCATTTTGGAAAATCCAAAGAAACTGTTCATGAAGTTTAAAGATTGGAATCGCGCGCTATTGCCATTTGTGTTGGTGCTTTGTGTATCTCTTTATAGCCACACGAAGAGCGTGGCTCAGTTTACCTACATCAATGCAGGGATTGGATATGGTGTGATGCCATTTGATTCCAGGCCAGGACTATACGGCTCAGGCACAGATATTGCCATGCTTCGTCAGTTGAGGTTACATGGTGGTATTATGCACCGACCCTTGAGGAACTTTGCGTTTGGCCTTGAAGGTTCTATGCCGTTGATCCAGGGTAACAATTTTTCGTTTGCATCGGGTTCATTTAATGGATGGAATGATTCTTCATTCGGTGCAGCGGCAAGGTATGTACCGACCACACTTGAATACACACTCAGACAAAGTGCGTCCATAGGAGTTTTTGGAAGAGCTTACTTCACACGCAATTTGTTGTTTTTTGTGGATGTGCGGTACAATTATTCGGTGATGACTGAGGCTTTTGAATTCTTAAGGCCAGGTAGGGCGCCAGAATTCTATTCTAATGGTGATTTGCGCTACCCTGAGGTTTTCGCCGAGGATATCAATATCAGCGAAAGCATTGGCGTACACATTCCGGGCCTGGCCCTCGGGTGTTCGTTACCCCTCTCTGATTTCTTCACTTTCGATGCGCAAGTTGGCGTTGATTTGATGATGATGAACTTTGATGGCTTCTTTTTCTGGGTTGATTATGATTATCGGATGGTAAATAGTAGTTGGTATGAGGTTATGATCACTCCGCTACATAACAAAGCAAACGGAAACAAAGTGTTGATCCATTTCAAAACAGGTTTTAGTTACTTCTTCTAAATAGTCTTATGTTGCGAGCAATATTATTATCCGTTGTATGTGTTCTTGCTGTTCAAGCCAGGTTGAGCGCCCAGTTTCAGTATGAATTTCATACTACCCCGGATGCCGCCGAAGTGTTGGTGAATGGTGAAAACAGGTGTGTTACCCCCTGCAGGGTGAATTTCTTTTGGAAGGAGGCAAAGGAACACGGTCAAATCAAACTTGAGGTAAAACTTCCGGGCTACAAAACATGGGTTGACAGTGTTACGAGCAAGCCCAGGCAGTTTGACAACATTCAGAGGCTAACATTGGAGTCGATGGTGCCAGAAATTGAATTTGATAAAGGCAGCGCTCTTGTAGGTTTTGATAAGCTTGTGGCTGACGATTTTAAAGATGGTCAGACTATTGGCAAATTAATGCTCAAAGACGGCACCGAGGAATCCATCAAATGGGAAGGTTCTGTTAAAATCGGCGTTGATGCATTTGAAAAAAAATTCTTTGAAATAGGTGAAAAAATGGGTCTTAGAACCCCTTCTACTGCTGCAGCCGAACTGTTCTCTGATGAGAAAAGAAGAGCACCACTCTTACCGAGATTCGTTGTTGGAATAAAACTGGTAGGCTACAATGTTGATATGCGTATCGAAAAGGGTTTTGGGCGTGGTTCAAAAGATGAGCTTGTTGGGCGCACGGAGATGGACCTTGAATGGCAGGTATTGGATAAACGAATTGGAGATGTGGTAATCAATTACCGGAATAAAGGTGTAACAAATTTGCGACAGCGGCCCTTTCAAAGGTCTCCCAACAACCTGATGGCGTTTGAAAATGGCTTGATTGTCTTTTTTGCCAACAGTGGTTTTCACGACATCGTGAATTCGCCCGGGGAGCACACTGCCTTAAGCGATGAAAGTGACCCCGATGGCTCCAGGGCGTCTTTCACTATTGATGGGATTACCAATCCCGGGTTCCAAAAAATGAGTGAAATGATTCAATACGCCAACAAGGCCTGTGTAACCATTATTACAGATGGTGGCCATGGAAGCGGAGCAATTATTGATAATTCAGGATTGGTAATCAGTGCTTTTCATGTGGTGGATGGGGTCAACAAGATTGAAGTTCAGTTTTCGGAGGGGCTGCTACTCGGAGCGGAGATAGTGGCATATGACAACATGAGGGATGTGGTACTTCTGAAAATTGCAGGCTCCGGGTTTCGGGCTCTGCCTGTGAATTTAGGTGATGTTTCGATTGGCGACGATGCAGTAACGATCGGAACTCCTCATGATTTAAAATTAGGCCAATCGGTGGCGCGCGGTATGATTAGCGGAAAAAGAGAGCGGGATGATGAAATCGTGCTGCAGGCTGATATTTCTGTAAGCCCCGGTAATAGTGGAGGGCCGCTTCTCAACGAAAAAGGCGAAATCATTGGAATCATCCAACAAAAAATTGTACGTCAGGGCGTGGAGGGGATTGGGTTTGCTTTGCCCATTGGTAGGGCACTGGAAGTTTTAAATATCAGTGTTTCTGAATAGTTTTTATCCCCATTTCGCATACGTCATTCCACAATAATTTCGTCCAGAAAGATCCAGCTTTTCGAGCCGGCTGCCTCGTGCCACGAAGGGACATCACCGGGATAAGCTGCCGTGACGCGCAAATAGCGGAAGCGCGTTTCCGGGATTCTGAGTGCCATTTCCTCCACCATTTCCGTACGCGCCTGCGGCGGTGTTTGCGGTTTGACGCTTCCTTGCAGGGTCCAGATGCCGGGTTCGGTTGCGGTGTAGAAGCTCACTTCGGCGGGCATGAAAATCCAGGCATTGTTGTATTGCAGGGTTCGTATAGCGAGGTATTCTGCTGAAACTTCCTTGCCCAAATCCAGCCGGAAATCAAGGTCTTGTCCCCAGTAGCCCTGCCAGCGACCGTCGCGAAAGTTCCCGGAGCCCAGCAAGCCGTCGGTCAGGCCCTGCAAACCCCCGGCGGTGTACTGATGGTGAAAACTTGCTTCACCTTCTACTTCGGCATGAATGGCCAGATGGGCTGCCAAAGATAAGGCGTGCGACTTCCCGGCTACGGCTCCCAAATGCATGGGCTGTATGTTGTAATCTCGCCTTACCCGCGCAGGAATAAGCAGGTGGTCATCGGCGTAAAAGCTGTTGCCGTCTTTGTCGGTGAGTAGCAGAGCAGCTTCATCCGTCCACGGATTGAGTTCTACCTTCAATCTGCCGTCTTCCGCTGCTGTTGTGCTGATTTGAAAAGGAAAGGTTTCGGCTCCGTATTGTACGCCGAGTTTGCGGAGCAGAGGATACTGACCCCGCATTCTTTCGCGGAAGGCCTCAAAATCGCGCTCACGCGGAGCAGTCCAAAGCACCTCGCTCATGGCCAAAAGTCTCGGAAAGGTTTGGGCATCAAGCGTAGCCCGATCGGGAATATGCTCGGTCCAGAGGTTGCACTCACCGCCTAGGATAAAGTGATGCAGGCTGCTGTCCAGGTCGGCGGGAATGAGGTTGAAGCTGTACACTTTTTCAAGGTCAATGGCCCGCAGGTCGTAGTCGAAATAGCAGTGGCTTGTGGGCGACATAATCGCGTTCTGGCCGGCCTCTGCAGCTGCTACACCGCCTTCCATGCCTCGCCAGCTTTGTACCACGGCGTCGGGGTGAAGTCCGCCCTCGAGGATTTCATCCCACCCAATCAACATACGGTTGTTATCTGCAAGAAATTCGGCTATTTCTCCAATAAACCAGCTTTGCAGTTCGTGTTCGTCGTGCAAGCCCTGTCCGGCCATGCGCTGCTGGCATTTTTGGCAGTTTTCCCATCGGTACTTGGGCGCTTCATCGCCGCCGATGTGGATATAGGGCCCCGGAAACAATTCCATCACCTCGCTCAACACGGTTTTGAGAAAAGTAAAAACGCTGTCGTTTCCTGCGCAGTATATCTCGCGAAACACACCCCAGTCGTTGGCAACCTCGTAAGGCCCTCCGGTGCAACCCAGCCACGGGTAAGCAGCCAAAGCGGCCTGTGAATGTCCGGGCAACTCAATCTCCGGGATGATCTGAATGTGCTTTTCCGCAGCGTAATGCACCACCTCGCGGATCTGTTCTTTTGTGTAGTAGCCGCCATAGCGCGTGCCGTCGATTTCGGTGCGCCACGCGGCAATTTCAGTAAGCAGTGGATACGCCTCTATTTCAATGCGCCAACCCTGATCTTCGGTGAGGTGCCAGTGCAGCGTGTTCATCTTGTATCGGGCCAGCAGGTCAATGTAGTCTTTTACGGTTTGCACATCGAAAAAATGCCGGCAAACATCCAGCAGCATACCGCGGTGTAGAAAAGCGGGTTGGTCCTTAATCTGTGCCGTGGCGAGGTGAACAGCGGCTTCGGGTGCTTCCAATGGCAAAATTTGCAGCAGGGTATAGATGCCCCGGTGAAGTCCGGTTAAACGTGCTGCAAACAATTCAATGCCGCGGTTTTGAATCTGCAATTCGTAAGCTTCGTCTGCTGTTGATTCCAGGCGGAAACCGGCATCATCACATCGAAGGGTAATGGCTGCGTCAGAGCAGTTTTTTGATTCGCAAAATCGGGCAGTGTACCCGCGCTGGTTAAGAAGTTCGGCGATTTGTTTGGCCACGGGTTCTGCACAGTCGTTGGCTGCAATCACAATCCGGGTGGGCAGCACCATGGTCTTGCCTGTAAGTTCAAGGTGCTGCACCATCGGTACCAGCGACCATTCTTTGGGAAGGAGCAGGTTGGCGGGTTCACCTTTGGGCAGGGTGCAACCCCAAAGGAGCCCGGTGAGAATCAATAAGAGGTATCTCATTCCCAGGTGTGCACAAATGCCGATTCAATCAGGTCGTCCTGTTGCTTGTGTGTGATGGCGTATTCAAAGCCGTTGTAGATGCTGTAAGCGCCATACTCACCGTGTTTGTTGATGGCGAGGAATCCCACCTGCATGTCCTCTACGTTGGGGTGTTTGCGGATGATTCGGTTCACGGCTTCAACGCATGCTTCCTGGGGTGTGGCTCCGTGCCGCATCATTTCTACCACGGTATGGCTGCCCGCAATGCGAATCACGGCCTCGCCCACACCGGTAGCCGTGGCTGCGCCCACTTCGTTGTCCACAAAAAGACCGGCGCCAATAATGGGTGAATCACCTACACGGCCGTGCATTTTGTAGGCCAGTCCGCTGGTGGTGCATGCCCCGCTGAGGTTGCCCTTGGCGTCAATGGCCACCATACCGATGGTATCGTGGTTTTCGATGTTCACCAGCGGTTTGTAATCGCTTTCTTTGAGCCACTGTTCCCAGCGCTCGCGGGCTTCGGGTACGGGTACGTCGAGGGTGCTTCGCTCAAAGCCGTTCTCAATGGCAAAGTCATAGGCACCTTTGCCCACGAGCATGATATGGGGTGTGGTTTCCATTACTTTGCGGGCCACGCTGATCGGATTTTCAATGTGCTGCAAAAAAGCCACGGCACCGCACCTGCTTTGGTGGTCCATGATGCAGGCGTCGAGGGTAACATGCCCGTTTCGGTCGGGCAAACCACCCAATCCTACACTGCGGTTGGTGAAATCACTTTCGGAAACACGAACACCCTGCTCTACCGCATCGAGTGCGGTTCCGCCGTTGCTCAGCACCTCCCATGCTTTGGCGTTGGCGGCTACTCCGTGCCTCCATGTGGACAGCACAAGGGGTTTGTGTCCTTCGCCTGATGTGGTTTTTTGGTCGTTGGCTGGTGTGATCTGGTCCTGGCCGTCAATAACGATACAGCGGTTCAGAAGCACTCCGGTTCCGCCCAGGGCGGCAAGTTGCAGAAATCTTCGTCGGTTGGTCATGGGATGTAATTTGAGAAGGCTCCAAGGTAATAAAATGATTTATCTCTTCTATCTCAATTGGGCGGAATAGAACAGAGAAAGGAATTCTGGACGACTCCCGGCTGGCAGGTAGTTCGGAGCCTTTCACTCCTTTTGTTGCATGGCTTGGGTTGAAAAGTGTGGTAAAACCCCACAAGGTGTAGGTATTTCCGTCAACACTACATTGCGCGTTAGGTTTTAAATGGCATGATATAAGCAATTTAAATTTTGGTACGGGGGTTGACAGGGCGAGCGAGGCAATTTTTAATGTAATCCAATTTAATCAATGAAATTAATGCAGAGTACCATTCATCACAATCTTGTGCTCAGATGTTTTCTGTCCATCAAAAAGTTTTTTGGCCTGTTGTTCTTTTCTTTTTTGGCCTTCAGTTCCGGATCTGTGAGTGCTCAGTCTACCACAACTTCCGGTATGGAAGGTTTAATAACGGCGGAGGACGACTTTCCTCTTCCGGGTGCGCATATTGTTGCCATTCATACTCCCACCAATACCAGATACACGGCAACAACCCGGAATGATGGTCGCTTTGCGATTCCTGGTATGCGGGTAGGAGGCCCCTACACAGTAAGGGTGTCATTTGTTGGTTTTTCAGATATGGTATACGAAGGCATAACCTTGCGACTCGGGATAAACTATACCTTGAATGTAGTGATGGGTGATGAGGGCGTAGAGATGCAAGAAGTCGTGGTTACAACCGGGCGTGGGGATGCAATTAACGAAGACAGAAAAGGAACGTCAACAAACATCAACAGGGAGTCTCTTGAGAATATGCCCACATTGAGTAGGAGTATTGAAGATTTTACCAGATTCACTCCACAGAGTTCAGGAAATTCATTTGCTGGACAGGATCCTAAGGCTGTGAATTTCACGGTTGACGGAGCCATCTTAACCAATGCGTTCGGTTTATCCGGAAGCGTACCGGGCGCTTCAACCAATTCAACCCCGATTTCACTGGATGCTATAGAAGAGATTCAAGTCAATATTTCGCCATATGATGTTACACAAGGGGGGTTTGTTGGTGCCGGAATCAATGCCGTTACGCGAAGCGGAGACAACGAGATTAGGGGCTCGGTATTTACCAATTTAAGGAATGAAAACATGGTTGGTACCCGCGCAAGAGGTACTGAAGTGGTGACGGATGAATTCAATGTTAACCAGGTTGGATTCAGGGTTGGAGGCCCCATTGTTAAGGATAAGCTCTTCTTTTTTATCAGTGGTGAAATGGAGAACCGGTCCGACCCGGGAACATCCTTTGTTTCAGATAGCGGACAAGAGGGTGAAAACGTTACCCGGGTGAAAACAGAAGACCTTCAAAATGTACGGAACACCCTTATTGAGCGCTTTGGATACGATCCCGGTGAATGGCAAGGCTACAGTTTGCCCACCAATTCGCACAAAATACTGGCCAAAATTGATTACAACATCAGCAAAGCACATAATTTAAGTGTGCGGTTTAATATGATGGAATCCACTCAGGGACGATTGAATGCGAGAACCTCTTTGGGGTTTGGTGGCAGAAATGCTAATTTGTTCTCAATGAATTTTCAGAATTCCAATTACCTGTTAAATGATAATTTCTATTCTGGGATTGCTGAGTTAAACTCGATGATAGGAGATAAGTTTTTCAATAACCTCACTGTTGGGTTTACCCGGCAAACGAATTTCCGCAGTTGGGAAGGTGGTGATTTTCCGGCAGTGGATATTTTAGAGAATGGCAGAAACTATATTTCTTTTGGTACTGATTTGTTGTCGCCTAACAGAGCTTTGAATTCCAATATTTTTCAGTTTCAGAATAACTTCAAAATGTATCTTCAGGGCCACACTCTTACTACAGGCGTTAATTTCGAGTATTTTAGCTTTGACTACACTTTCAATCCTACTTTTTTTGGCCACTACGTTTACAACTCTCTTGATGATTTTTACAGTCATATTGACGGTGAAGTGGTAGAGTTGAGACGGTTTCAGCAAACCTTCTCAGGGTTGCCCGATGGAGGAATTCCCACAGCAAGGACTGAAGCGTATATTGCCAGTGCCTATATTCAGGACGAGTGGAATGTAACCAGAAACCTAAAGGTAACGGGTGGAGTGAGACTTGATGTACCTTTTTACGGAAACACTGCACCGAGAAACTCGGCAGTGGAAGATTTGACGTTTAAAAACCCGGAAGGTGAGGCCTTTAGTATCCGTACTGATAAACTTCCGGAAGCGCAGTTTATGTTCAACCCGAGGGCAGGGTTTAACTGGGATGTCAAAGGCGACAGAACACTGCAGGTGAGAGGGGGGAGCGGCTTGTTCACGGGGAGGCCAATCTACATCAACGTGTCCAATATGATCAATTCTAATGGTTTGACTTTGGGTCAGATTCGCGAAGACAACACCACAAATTTTGCATTTAGCCCGGATATAACCACCCATGTGCCTGATGAGCCGGGTGAGCCTGATTCTTTCGATTTGGCATATATCTCACCAAATTTCAGAAACCCACAGGTGTGGAGATCGAATGTGGGCATTGAAAAATCATTGTTTTGGGGAGTAATAGCTTCATTTGAAGCCGTGTACACGCGTCAAATATCTGACATAGTGTTTTATGAATCTAACTTAAGGGCGCCTTCACAGAACATGTCGGGCCCGGATAATCGTCCTTTGTATGGTTTTTCGGACGAGGAAAACAGAATCAACCCGAACATTACGAATGCAACGGTCATGGATAATACAGACCAGGGCTATTCATACAGCCTTACAGCGCAGTTAACAAAAACTTTCAACAATGGTTTGAGCGTGATGGCTGCATACAACTATGCAGTTGCAAAAAACATCGCCGACGGAAATACGCAGCATTTCTTATCATACGAAAATATTCACAGCGTAGCTGGTGGAAACTTCCCGCAGTTGGGATTTTCATTGGACGATCAACGCCACAGGTTTATTGCTATGCTGAGCTACAGTAAAAGCTACGCAAAAGAAAAAATGTCTAGTTCGGTTTCTATGTTTTTCGAGTTGGGTAACCAGGGAGTGTTCTCCTACGTGTACAACGGTGATGCAAATGGTGATCTTGTAGCGGGAAACGATCTTATCTATGTGCCAACTCTTCAGGAAATTGAAGGGATGCAGTTTGCCGAATTGGAGTTGAATGGAGTGGTTTATTCTGCTGAAGAGCAACGAGCCATCTTCAATAATTTGATAGATCAGGACAAGCACTTGAGCAGCAGACGCGGAGATTACGCTCAGCGCCATGGAGCTCAGATGCCGGTTACCGGACGTTTGGATTTTTCCTTTCAGCAAAATTTCCATTTTAAGGTGAAGGATAAAAAAAACACACTACAATTGCGATTTGATGTGATCAACCTCACAAATCTCATCAACAATAATTGGGGCGTTGGTTGGATTCCATCCAACGACGCACCTATCTCCATTGTTGATTTGGATACAGAAAATGTGCCCACTTATCAATTGAACGCAGTTAGGGGTGAGCTCCCGACAGAGTCGTTTAGAAGATCGGCTAATATTCTGGATGTTTGGCAAATGCAGTTTGGTGTTAGGTACATTTTTAACTAACCTTCCGAACAGGAGATGATAACCCATTATGGGTTATTACATGTTCTGCCTGGTATGGAGTAGTTTTGCGGCTAAATTTTATTATGTCAGCACGAATCATATGCCAAAATCAAATCCATCGCAACAGATCCATAAACGGAACGAGGAGATTAGGACTCTGGGTTTTTTCTAACTTTGGAAGAATTGAATCCCGTTGGCGATGAAAAGAAGTACGAAGGTGTTGATAGTGGATGATGATCCTGCTTTTGCCAATTTGATGGAGAGGTTACTGATAAGGGAAGAGTTTACAGTGAGTAAACTAATTGATTCAGTCAGGGCCACTGAGGAAGTGGTTAAAAATCATTACGATCTGGTACTGGTTGACTATAAAATGCCCGGTTTAAACGGACTTCAACTGTTAGAACGAATAAAGGCTCATAAACCCAATCTTCCTGTCATCCTCATTACCAATTATGCCGATTTGCGTGTTGCTGTGAGCTCCGTTAAACTAGGGGCATTTGATTACGTGACAAAACCCATTGTTCCGTACGCGTTTCTCGCAGTGGTAACAAGAGCTTTGAGCGAAAATATGGCCGATAACGGAAAGGCAGAGGATATAGCTCGTGTGAACCAAAAGCAGGAATACATTGTGGGATCTTGCTTAAAGGCAAAAGAAACATGGGATTATGCTTGCAAAGTAGCTCCTACCAAGCTCAATGTGTTAATATGCGGCGAAAGCGGAACAGGAAAAGAGTATATCGCCCGTGTTTTGCATGATATGAGCCGACGTGTCAGTCATCCTTTTATAGCTGTAGATTGCGGAACCATCTCGCCTGAGCTGGCAACAAGCATTTTTTTTGGACATGTGAAGGGTGCTTTCACGGGTGCAAATTCAGACAAAATCGGACTGTTTGAGCAAGCCAATAAAGGCACTTTGTTTCTGGATGAAATTGGTAACTTAGCCCTTGATGTACAGGCTGCATTGTTGCGCGTAATTCAGGAAGGTAGAGTCAAACCCCTGGGGTCTTCTCACGAACTCGAAGTTGATGTACGGATTGTAGCCGCTACCAACGAAGCACTTTCGGTAAATGTGAGTCAGGGCACATTTCGTAATGATTTGTATTATAGATTGAATGAATTTGAGTTACATATTCCATCCTTGCGTGAAAGAATGGATGATCTCGAGGTATTCACCTCGGCCTTTTTGAAGCAGGCCGAAGTGGAGTTCAACAAACCAAATCTCACTATTGATCCGGAGGTGCTAAAAGCATTTAAAGGTTACTCATGGCCGGGCAACTTAAGAGAGTTGCGAAACATCGTGCGCCGCTCAGCCTTGCTCGCTAAAAATCGTATGATCAACATGAATGACATTCCCAAAGGACTCCTGGCTCCGGTTGACGAAAACCCCAAATTTTCGGGTTCACTTTTGGAAAAACAATCGAAGCGTTTCGATATTAAAGTAGGGTCCAAAGAACTTGAACGTGAATTAATCATTGCTGCTCTTGAAAAGACAAAGTACAACAAAACAAAGGCAGCCAAGGAGCTGAATATTGACCGATCCACGCTCTACAGCAAACTAAGAAGTTATGGAATTGAAGGTTGATAGGATGGGGTTTTGTTTTCGAGGCTTGTTTTTATGCGCAGTAATTCAGGTCTGATTGAATTCAAAGCATTTGCTGCTTTTTGCATCTGATTGAACTCAATTAGCAATTCAATAGATTGAAGCTGCTCACTAAGATGATCAATTCCCAGTTGTTCAAGGTTTGACCTGAGTTGATGGGACAGCCGCAGTATTTGATTCATGGCGCTATCAGGTGATTGTGTAATGTGGTTGATTTTGTCAATGATGTGGTGAACCAACATGGGCTCCATAAACTTTTCTGTCGGGCTGGTTACTTCAGGCTCCTTATCGGAGAATAACGGTAATGATTGCTCGCGCCGGTGGATCAACCCGGGAATGCCTTCAGAAATCAAAGAAATTAGCTGGTTTCGGCCGAATGGTTTTCCCAGGGTTGCAGTGAACCCCATTTCAATCAATTGCTTATGTGATTGCTCTGTTAAACTTGCTGTAAGAGCAATTACGGGTATTTGAGTGTGTTTCTGAATCGTTTTGAATAGCGTTTTACCATCCATTCCAGGCAAATTAACATCGGTCAGAATTATATCAAATTTCATTGGATCAGCAGTTATGGTTTCCAATGCTTCTTCTGCCGTTGTACACACTTGAAGTAAGTTGACGTTGGAGCCGATGTAATGATCTAATAACGTGGCATTCCATGGGTCGTCTTCTACTGCTAACACACGAATGTTATAGTAGCCTGATCGATCATTGTTGTTTTCGGTTTTCAAAGTCACACTGGAGGTTGGTGAAGTTGCAAGAGTAAGCGTAATATTAAATTTGGTGCCAACACCTAATTCTGATTCAAAGGTAATCTGCCCTCCAAGTTCTTCTACTATATGACGTGTTATAGACAGCCCCAGCCCGGTTCCACCTATATCGCCTCCGCCTCCGGTATTCATCGTTTGAAAGGGCTGGAAAATGTTCTCTCGCCAGATTTCCGGTATGCCACTTCCGCTGTCAGAAACTGTTATGACAATTGTAGCCGGAGACTGTTTTTGTTCAACTAGCATTTCTAATTGAACGAGGCCGTCTTTTGTGTTTTTGAAAGCATTACTCAGCAAATTCACCAGGGCCTGCTTTAATTTTAGTCCAGCAGTATGCACGATTTGTGTTTCTAGCCAGGGGTCGCAGTAAATCTCAAATCTGCAATTTTGCTCTTTTTTTCTTAGAGCAAACAGCATATCCAGTTCATTACAAATCTTAACAAGTGAAGTATTGGATTTTTCTACCTTGAAGCTCCCCGCGCTAATTCTTGCCTGCTCGAGAATGTTAACCAGCAGTTCATTCAAATAATCGTTTGCATAAGTTACCCCATCAATCAGCTCCATTTGCTTTTCGCTTTTTAGCTCTTTTCTTAGCATATTGGTAAAACCTGCAATGGTGTGGAGCGGAGTACGAATTTCGTGACTCATTTTTGAAAGAAAATCTTCCTTCGAGGCAGCCAAGGCTTCAGCCCTCGCCATTTCGTGTTCAAGTTGAGTGCGATACATGTTGGCGCGCCTGATGTCATAGATTACAATCAACAAGAGAACCAATCCAATCAGCATTCCTAAACCCGCAATGTTCAGAAACTGCAAATTGGAATGTTCAATTTGCCTCAAAGAGCGGTCTCGAATGTCCAACTCTTTTAAATCATTGCTCGTCGCAATTTCATCCAGCAAATGCTGCATCGCCCCGAGTAATTGTTCATTGATCTGTATCAATTCAAGCTCTGCCTGGTTCAAATCTTTTTGTTGCTTTATCTCTTCATTGAGAAGGTCGGCCAATATGGTTTTCACTACAATCAATGTTGTGTCAACAAAATAGTTGCGCACAATACTGCTGTCTACAGAGTACTCAATCCATTGTTTGATGTCGGCTTTTTTGGTGATAAGTGTATCTGTAGCCATACGTTCCTGACCAAAAAGCTTGCGAAAGAACCCACCAAGCCCTTTATACGTGTCAGGATGTTGAACAATATTAAATTGCTTAATCGTGTCAACTCTGGAAATCAATTCGGCGCGATTAACCACTGCATGGTCTATGTACGCAGAATCTGATAATTGGCGTTGAATGCGGCGAAGCGCATGCTCGGAAAAATAAAACGATGACCCCTTCTGCTTAAGATCAATGAAGTACCCATTAATCATGGCCTTTTGAAGCAAAATAGACTGAATGCTATCGAGCCGGTTGGAGTTGTCGATGAAAACTTCATTCGGCGACCCACGCATAACAGCTAACATGCTATCTACTGCCCGCGAAGCTTTTTGCGAATTGAGCATTTGCAAGCTGTCATTTGTAAGGATAAAATTGTTGAAGTGAAGGTCTGCCTGAACCATTTTGTTGTAAAGCCTATTGAGTTGACTTGCTTCAGGATTGGTGCGAGTCATGTTTTCTAACGACCGCTCAGAAACCTTGTAGCTCTCAACTGCCCAGTACGCGATGGCGCCATACGTAAAGCCAAGTACAAGAATGATAAACCATATTTTCGTAATGGAATTTCGTGATTTGTTCGTTGTTTTTTCCATTTACAAAAGAGTTCAGGTTACGCGGTTAAATCCTGATGGCTTGAACTGATCAGCGATTAGTAGATCCAGAATGACATTGAAATTTCTCTGAAACATAAGCGCCCTAAATTTAGCTCTTTTTGCCAAAGCAACTTAAGTGACTGTATGCTTTATTGTTGAAGCTGTGGTCAAAAAAATGCACCGCACCTGCTTTGGTGGTCCATGATGCAGGCGTCGAGGGTAACATGCCCGTTTCGGTCGGGCAAACCACCCAATCCTACACTGCGGTTGGTGAAATCACTTTCGGAAACACGAACACCCTGCTCTACCGCATCGAGTGCGGTTCCGCCGTTGCTCAGCACCTCCCATGCTTTGGCGTTGGCGGCTACTCCGTGCCTCCATGTGGACAGCACAAGGGGTTTGTGTCCTTCGCCTGATGTGGTTTTTTGGTCGTTGGCTGGTGTGATCTGGTCCTGGCCGTCAATAACGATACAGCGGTTCAGAAGCACTCCGGTTCCGCCCAGGGCGGCAAGTTGCAGAAATCTTCGTCGGTTGGTCATGGGATGTAATTTGAGAAGGCTCCAAGGTAATAAAA